>CAILXE010000415.1 GCA_903838095.1 uncultured Chlorobiaceae bacterium | reverse complement strand
GCTGAGCAAAATGAAGCGCTTTGACGACGCTCTTCAATGTTATGATATGGCGCTTGCTATTGCTGATGATTTCAGTTCGGCATGGTATAACCGGGCAAATGTTCTGGCTATTACCGGTTTTATTGAAGAGGCTGCGGAAAGCTATCTGAAAACACTTGAATATGAGCCGGATGACATCAATGCCCTCTACAATCTCGGTATCGCTTATGAAGAGCTTGAGCGGTACAGTGATGCCATACCCTGCTATCGCCGATGCATCGCCATCAACCCTGAATTTGCCGACGCATGGTTTGCGCTGGCCTGTTGCCATGAAGCTCTTGAAGAGTACGATGATGCTTATGATGCCACACTCGAAGCGCTGAAAACAACATCTGACAGCGTTGAGTTTCTGCTTCTTAAAGCGGAGATTGAGTACAACCTCAACTTTCTTGACAAGGCTGTTGCAACGTACCAGCAGATTATTATGATTGAGCCGGATAATCCACAGATCTGGGTCGATTTGGCAATAGTCCTCAGAGAAGACGGCCTTGTCAATGCCTCTATCGATGCTCTGCAGCAGTCACTGAAGCTCCAGCCACTTTCCGCTGATGCGCACTTTGAAATTGCCGCCGCCTATTTCGCCATGGGCGACAAACTCAGCACGCTGAAGGCTTTGAGCAAAGCATTCAAAATTGATCCGGATAAAAAAGAGCTGTTCCAGAGCACCTTCCCGGAACTCTATCAGCAGGATTCCGTCAGACGGATGCTTGGTATTTCATGACGAAAGCAACAAAAATCATTGCTCTTCTCGGGCGGACAGTTGATTATTCATACTCTCCGCTCATTCATAATACAGCCTTCCGGGCGCTTGATCTTCCTTTTCATTACACCGTTTTCAACATCCCTGAACCTGATCAGGTACAGGATGCACTGCGCGGCGCAAGAGCGCTCGGAATTGCCGGATTCAATGTCACCATACCCTACAAGAAAACTGTTGTCCCCTTTCTTGATGAACTCTCTGAAGAAGCGGCATCCATACAGGCCGTCAACACCATAGTCAATGAAAAGGGAAAACTCACTGGCCACAACACTGACATTGCGGGTTTTGCCGCCCCCCTTCTGCCATACAGGGAGAGCATAGCAGACAACACGGTTTCCATTTTTGGCGGTGGCGGCGCTTCGCTTGCTGCAATAGAAGCCTTCAACCGATTTTTTACCCCCAAAGAAATTCTGCTGTTTGTGCGTGACACTGAAAAAGCCCGTGCCCTTCTTGACCATACGGGTTATAACAACAGTACGCCTCTCATCATCATGCGTCTGACTGAACCAGAACCCGTCAGAGAGTGCCGCGTTATTGTCAATGCCACACCAGTCGGCACCAGAGGAAGAGTGGGTGAACGATCAATTATTCCCTTTGACCGTGAATTACTCAATGCTGACCAGATTGTCTACGATATGGTCTACAACCCGTTTGATACTCCTTTGTTGCAGGCCGCAGAGCGGGCTGGCGCAACAACCATATCGGGCATCGAGATGCTTATCGGCCAGGCTGAACGGGCATTTACCCTCTGGACGACCATGAACATGCCACTCTCCGAAGTACGGGAAGCGCTTCTGCAAGAAATTCAACAACAACAGATCTGACCCATGAAATGGTTTTTCTCACTTGTCATTCTGGTTATTACCGCTGATCAGTTGACAAAAAAACTTGCTCTTGCCTTCCTCAGGGACAAAGCGCAAAGCATCCCGATAATTCCGGATTTTTTTTCGCTCACGTACGCTGAAAACAAAGGCATCGCTTTTGGCCTTGAATTGGCGCCCCCGGTTGTGCTTCTTTTTCTTACCGGGATCATTACCACTGTTGTGCTTGTCTATGTTTTCAGGTCAAACAACCGGACTGCACTCTTTCTTGTCCCTTTTGCCCTCATTACAGGCGGAGGCATCGGTAACATGATTGACCGTATAACCATTGGCCACGTCGTTGATTTCATCTATTTTGATCTTTATAACGGTTATATTTTTGGCTCATACCTCTCCCTTTGGCCTATTTTCAATATTGCAGACTCCGCCATCTCCATTGGAGCCTGTATGCTGATTATCTTTCACGAAAAAGTCTTTCCGGACAGCAAAAAAACGCTTGACAGTGATGTTCGTTGATACCCATTGCCATCTCTCGTTCCCGGAGTTTGACCAGGATCGTCATGAGGTTATTAAACGTCTGAGAGAAGCAGAGGTCAGCGTGCTCATTGATCCCGGCGTTGACGTTGCAACAAGCAGAAAATCAATTGAACTGGCCAATGAGGTTGACTTTATCTACGCCAACGTCGGGCTTCACCCTCATGAAGCGAACCAGCCTGTTGATGAGAGTGTTTTCGCTGAACTGGCAACACTTGCAGATTCACCAAAAGTTGTGGCCATAGGAGAGATCGGCCTGGACTACCACTATCCAGACTATAACCGCTCAGCACAGCATGATGCCTTCCGTGAGATGCTGAGGCTTGCCCAATCGCTTGACATGCCCGTTGTTATCCATTGCCGTGATGCCTGGGAAGATATGCTGCATATTCTTGCTGAAGAGAGTCACTCGGGCATGCGTGGCGTCATGCACTGTTTTTCCGGTGATGTCGATATTGCCAATGCGTGTATCCGCATGGGGTTCAAGCTCTCCATTCCCGGCACAGTAACCTACAAACGCTCCCTCTTGCCCGACGTCATCCGAAGTGTGGCTCTTGATGATCTTCTCACCGAAACCGATGCGCCGTACCTCGCACCGGTACCCTGGAGAGGAAAAAGAAACGAACCGGCATGGGTTCGTCTTGTCACAGAAAGCATCGCTCGTATCCGTGAGATTTCACTGGAAGAGGCCGCTGAAGCTATTGCAGGCAATACCACTGAATTGTTTAGATTACCGGCATCATAACCCGCTTCCCCCTTCGAATGGCCGTGGCCCTGCAAATATTTTGAAATTCATGCAAACTTGCTTAGGTTGAGGGCCAAACCGCAACAGAAGCAGTAACCCGAAAAAGAGCTTATGGAACAGAGTATCATAAAACCATCGACAGAGGAAAATCTTCTCTACATTGCCATTAAATATAAAAATGCGATTATCAGCGCCCTTGTGCTGCTTGTCACGTTAGGGGGGGGGATATTCTTCTGGATTAACTATCAGAAGACAAATGAACTGGAGTCGTCGCTGCAACTTTCAAGGATTACACCTCTGCTTGACCAGGGAGAGTATCAACTGGCCATCAACGGAAAGGGTAAAATCCCCGGACTGAAAAAAATTGCTGAGGAATACGCAGGCAACTTTACCGGTACTCGAAGCGGAAATATGGCAAACCTGCTGCTTGCCAATGCTTACTACTCCCTTGGAGAGTTTGACAGTGCCCTGAAAGTTTTCAAGACGGTAACGATAGCAAACAATGATCTTGCCGCCGCCGCCCTGTCGGGCGCTGGTGACTGCTACTTCAATAAAAACCAGTTTGGGCCAGCCGCAGAAAGCTATCAGGAAGCATCAAAAAAGGCTGAAAACAGTGTGCTCAAGGCACAATATCTTACCCATGCAGCCAACAGTTACCAGCAGTCAAACCAGCTTAAAAAAGCGGCTGAACTCTATAAAACAATTATTGCTGATTATCCTGGCTCAACAGGCGCCGCTGTCGCACAACGGTCGCTCTGGCAGATTTCCGGAAACCTCTAATAACCACAATCTTTACTTTTAAATACTTCTCACATGGCCGAACAGTTTACTATCAAGACAAGCCTTGGCGACATTACTATCAGCCTCTACGACGATACCCCGCTGCATCGCGACAACTTCATCAAGCTCACTGGCGAAAACTACTACGACGGCATCCGTTTTCACCGGGTTATTGAAGGGTTCATGATTCAGACCGGAGACCCTTTATCTCGCCACGAGGATAAACGGTCACTGCATGGAACAGGAGGGCCTTCGACTCGTATACCTGCGGAAATCAAGCATCCCAACAAAAAAGGAACACTTGCCGCCGCAAGAGACAACAACCCGCAGAGAGCATCGTCGGGCAGCCAGTTTTATATCAATCATGCTGACAACGCCTTCCTGGACGGACAGTACACTGTTTTTGGAAAGGTAGAGTCTGGAATGGATGTGGTGGAAAAAATTGCCGCCGTCAAAACCGACCACAACGATAATCCCCTTGTTCCGGTCACCATCGAGACCATTGTACCACCTGCAAAGTCTTGAAAAGTTACCATGGAGAGCATTGCATCCAATATTGAGGCAATAAGGGAACAGATAAACACGGCGTGCATTGAGGCGGGAAGAGAGCCTGCCAGTGTGCGCCTGATTGCTGTTTCCAAAACCAAATCGGCAGAGCTTGTCCGTGAAGCATTCGATGCCGGACAGGTTGAGTTCGGAGAGAGCTATGTGCAGGAGTTCCTTGAAAAATATGAAGACCCACTGCTTGAGAATATTCCGGTTGAATGGCATTTTATCGGTCATTTGCAGTCGAACAAGGTTCGCTCGATTATTGACAAGGTGAAACTTGTTCACGGCATCGATAAACTCTCTACTGCTGAAGAACTCTCAAAACGGGCCGTCCAGCATAATCTTCATGTTGACTATCTCCTTGAGGTTAACACCTCCGGTGAAGCATCCAAATACGGGATGTCACCGGACGATGTTCTTCTGGAGGCTGCGTCGCTTTTTCATCTTCCGAACATTACGTTGCGCGGGCTGATGACCATTGCCTCTTATGACCGGGTGGCTGCACGGGAAGAGTTCCGGCAACTCCGCATGCTGCTTGAGTCGCTTCGGGACATAGCTCCTGATCCTTCGAAGCTTACCGAACTCTCGATGGGCATGAGCGGTGATTTTGAGGAGGCAATTTATGAAGGAGCAACCATGATCCGTGTCGGCACGGCAATTTTTGGCTGGCGCTGAAGCGTTGTTTTCGGCTCCGGAAAAACGTGTTATAACCTATTATCAATTAACCTGTAAAACACACCTATCATGATTTCACAGCAGGCAAAAATTCAGGAAGCTGTCGCCTTTATCAGAAAAAAAACATCCGCCGATTATCCTGTCGGAATCGTGCTGGGAACAGGCCTTGGGGCTCTTGTCAAGGAAATTGATATTGAGTTTTCACTTGACTACAGCGACATTCCGAACTTCCCTGTTTCAACGGTTGAAACCCACCACGGAAAACTGATTTTTGGTCAGCTCGCCGGTAAAAATGTTGTGGCCATGCAAGGGCGCTTTCACTTCTATGAAGGCTACTCTATGCACCAGATTGTCTTTCCGATACGGGTCATGAAGCATCTCGGCATCAAAACCCTTGGTATCACAAACGCCTGTGGCGGCCTGAACCCTGGCTACAGAAAAGGCGATATCATGCTGATTGACGACCACATCAACCTGCTTGGCGGCAACCCGCTGATCGGGCCAAACGACCCAAAGATTGGCTCCCGCTTTCCTGACCTCTGCGCCCCTTACTCCCCCAGAATTCTGGCACTTGCTGAAGAGGTTGCGATTAACCAGGGAATCAAGGTGCAGCGCGGTGTCTATGTCGCCCTTTCAGGTCCATGCCTTGAAACACGTGCCGAATATCGCATGTTACGGATACTTGGCGCCGATGTCGTCGGCATGTCAACCGTCCCGGAGGTTATTGCCGCCGTCCATCAGGGAACCGAGGTTTTCGGTATGTCCATCATTACCGATGAGTGTTTCCCGGACTGTCTGAAATCGGTCAGCATTGAAGAGATCATTGAGGTCTCAGGCCATGCTGAACCAAAAATGACCTCCATCTTCAAATCCATTGTTGCCAACCTTTAATTCTTCTGTAAGAATATGATAGACGCCATATCGTTC
>CAILXE010000414.1 GCA_903838095.1 uncultured Chlorobiaceae bacterium | reverse complement strand
TTGTGGGCGTTGAAGGTTTGAACGGCGTTGGTCTTTAGCTGGCAACTGGGAGTTGTATCGAATTTCAGTTTCATAACTCTTCCTGTATGGCATTCAAGAGCCTTAGTTTCAGCTCCTCGTTGTCATCATAGCTCTCATTGATAACAGCCTCAATAAGGTCGCGGAGAAACTCTTTATCTATTCTACCTGCGGCCAGATGATAACTGATGTTTTCCATCTCCCGCATGAAATCAGAGACACAGTACATGTAGCCATTGAATAACAGGAATTGCACAGAGAGCGTAATAGCAATTCGTTTGTTGCCATCATTGAAACAATGGAAGTTATCTGAACAATAAAATAGGTGTGTGATTTTATCAAGAAACGTCGGATAGTAATCATCATTTTGAATATGTTCGAGAACACTTTCAAGTCTTCCCTTTGCATGCTCATCGAACCATCCGTGAGAGCCTCCACCCGAGATATCTATTGTATTAGCATGAATTGCTGCTACCTGATCTATGGTAATATAAATCAGTGGCATTATTCACGCTCCTTGAGGCGTTTCATGACATCCTTGGCTTCTTCGATACGCTTATTCAGTTCAGCGCTCTTTTCACCTATGAACCGTTCAAACTCTTCGGCTTGCAACGGGGTAACATACTCTTTCAACCGCTCATGCAGGGCATCACGAAAAGCAAGATCACGGCTGGCCATTTTCATTCGAAATTTTTCGATCAAGGGTTTCCAGTGTGGTTGCGCTTCGAACTGTAGAAAGAGTGCATCAACCTCGAATGAGGTAAGCTTACGACCGTACTCACTGTACTGCTGCTGAAGCGAGGCGGCGAAGCCGCATTCGTAAGAAGCTATCAGATCAAGTATTTCACTGTAAAAGGTATTTCGTACCTCCTCTTGTTCTTGAAGTCGCAGTATTTTTCTGTACTCTTTCGCTTTCTCCCGGAAAATGCTCACATAAATTTTGTCGGTGTACATGGGGTATTTGAAGTTACCCATATCAACACAGTCTCGCAGCGCATCGGTGAACTGTTTGCGATAATTTTCTTCTACGAAATAGGATACGACAAAATCTTCATCCCGCTGGTTGACGTATTTTGTTCCTCCTCCCGTCCGGCTGTTGATGGTATCAATCACAATATCAAGCATAGCCTGGCGCAACAATCTTGCGCGTTCACTTTCAGTGATGAGCATGGCCAGATTGAGGAAGGCCCGGAAGTCGAAAACACCTAATTGCGGGGTTTTCATGATGTTCACGAAATCTGTTTCGTGAACATACCCATCAGAAAGAGCTAATTTAAATTCTTTTAATACTTTACCACGCAAAACCTCGTAACCGTTTTGACGAAGTTCATTCTCGTTGTTCGAAAGATAATTATCAATAGTTCTCGGACTAACCTCAAAAAACAAAGCAACTTGCTCCTTGAGGACAACTATCCTCCCATTGAACTCGATTCCCTTCATGCCGATGCTTTTCTGGATTTCGGCGACAGCGAAGGGGTTGTTGAGGATGTTCTGCCGGTCTACCGCAGAGACTGTCAAATCTTTTGCCATATCCGTTCTTTGTTATATCGTTTTAAAGAGACTCTGGTTGTGCTTTTCCTTCTGCATGTTGTGAGCGTTGAAGGTTTGCACGGCGTTGGCTTTGAGCTGGTCGTTGCTGTGGAATGCGGAGTCGAGGCAGAGAAACTGCTGGGGGTTGAGCTCAATTACCGCGTCAATCAGTTCCTTGGTAACGCTCTCTTCAAGGCAGAGCAGAAGTGCGCCATCGGAGACGGAGAAGAGTTCTTTGCAGGTGATGGTTTTGGTTTCGATGTTGCCGGTCAGAGTAAATCCGGCTTTGAGGAGGATGTCGATGGACTTGCAAAGTTCGCCTTTATCGTTGCGGGTTTCGGTAAAGACGGCTGGAAAGAGCTGTTTCAGCCGGGCACGGTTTTCGGCGGCTATGTCGAGCGTGGTTCCTTTCATGTTTTCGGGCTGGATCTCTGCCATAGTCTTGATAATGTGGGGGTTAGTTCATCGACCAGCGAATGGTGCAGAGAACTCTCTTTTTTCCCTGCACTTCAGACACAAGAGCAGATGAAGGCCTCATGCAAACAGAAATCAGTTATCGCTTGATAGTACCGGGAAATGCCAGTGATAATATAGGCAAGGGTTTTGATATTTGCGGATGCCGGGGAGAGATGAATTCATTTTTCCGGTAGCGCCGAGCTTCAGCTTGGCACATTATCGTCCCCGCAGGAAACGACCGTGAAGGATTCAGGGTTTCTTCATTTTGTCGATAAGATCGTTGAGGTTGTTTGTGACTGCTTGAGTGTTCGGATGGTCGGGGCCAAGCTGCTTTTCGCGGATTGCCAAGGCTCTTTCTCAGCTCATCCAGCAGGCGGTCAACCTCTTTGTAGTCAAAATTGTTTCTGGCCAGTTCTATCTTGTCAAAAAGGGCTTTCCGTTCAGCACTGACACTGCGATCCTTCTTGATTTGCTGATATATTTTCCGGAAATCTGCCGCCTCTTTTTTCGCACCCACCAAATAACCTGAAAAATCATGACCAAATGAGGCTCTCCCGCCAAGGGTGAGTTGCTCTATCTCCTTGTTATACTTATTTCTGGCAAAAGTCCGAAATAATGGTGCAAACCCTCTCAATCAATAACCAGATCAATAAGCATGGTTGTTGCAGGATTGCCCGGCTCCCAGGGCCGAACAAGGCGAGCTGTCAGCCGAAAATTACCTTTGGGTGCAACCACACGCATCGCGCCGCTTGCGGATGCACCCAGAAGCTTTCCATGATCACTCTGTTTGGCTGGCGCATCCTCAACACGAACCACACCCGGAGGAAGATCAAGCACCCAGCTATACCCGGTCGCAGGGCCTTGTGCTACAGGCAAATCAACAACTTTGCCGGCAACACCCATGACAACTATTGGATTTATTTCAGCCATGTAATCTTCACTCCTCAGGTTTGGTTTTCTTGAGCCAATACTACGGTTGCCAGGCAGCCGTGTAAATATGATGATCGGTGCCAACCGCAAAAATATCAAGATGGTCAGCGCTCCGCACAACCGCCGTCACCATCGTATTCGGTGCGGCTGCGCCACCAAGAATACGCCACCAGCCCCGCCATGCGGTGTCGCCCGCCTGCCATGCCGCTGAATAGATGCCGCCATCCTGGCCAACAGCAAAAATATCGAGCTTGTTGGGGCCGCGTGAAACAGCATGGATTGAGGTTCCAGGAGCCACCTTGAAATGGCCAACCGGCCACCAGCCACGCCATGATGTATCACCCGCCTTCCATGCTGCAGTATAGACATGCATGTCCGTACCGACTGCGAAAATATCGAGCTTGTCTGGAGCGCGTGAGACGCCAAAGACCGATGTTCCAGGGGCCGCAACGCCACCGGCAACCGGCCACCAGCCGCGCCATGATGTATCACCCGCCTGCCAGGCCGCCGTGTAGATGCGGTGGTCGGTACCCACGCAGAAAATATCGAGCTTGTCGGTATTACGTGAAACTGCCGTAATGGATGTGTTCGGCGCAGTAACGCCGCCCTGCACACGCCACCAGCCGCGCCAGGCCGTGTCGCCCGGTTGCCAGGCCGCCGTATAGGTGCCATGATCGGTGCCCACGCAGAAAATGTCGAGATGGTCAGCACTGCGTGAGACGCCAAAGACCGATGTTCCGGGAGCAGCTACGCCACCGGCAACCGGCCACCAGCCACGCCATGAGGTGTCACCATGCTGCCATGCCGCCGTGTAGACGCGATGGTCGGTACCGACACAGAAAATATCGAGATGGTCGGTATTGCGCGAAACTGCCGTAATTGAAGTCCCCGGCGCTGTAACGCCGCCCTGCACACGCCACCAGCCTCGCCAAGCCGTATCGCCCGGTTGCCATGCCGCCGTGTAGGTGCCATGATCGGTGCCGGAGGTGAAGATATCGAGTTTGTTGGGACTGCGTGACACACCAAAAACTGACGAGTCCGAAGCAGCCGCACCACCGGCAACCGGCCACCAGCCTCCCCAGTTTCTGTTAGCCGGAGCAATGACACCCTGTGCCCCGTAAAAGGCTTCGCCATCAATATTACACTCACCATAGCCGATCTTGAAGTAGCCGGCACCGGTTCCATCCGCACGGGCTGCGCCGCCAAAACCGGCTCCCCAACTGTTGCGGCAAATCCAGCAATTTTCAACGTCCGAGTATCCGACTACCATCACAGCATGGCCACCAAGGAAATCGCCGGAGACATGACGATAGACTCCTCCGCCATAATGCCGGAAATCCTCATAGACTCTGTAACCACAGGCAAGCGGACCGACATTGGCAATATAGGTTTTGCGATCATTGCCGGTCCAGGCAGAAATTTCGGTAATCTGGTAGATCTTGCGGTTCCGTTCAGCAACCGCACGGCAGTGTGCAATCCAGAGATGATCAGGGTGATCAGCCGGATCGCCGACAGGGGGAGAATCAAAGGCGGTCATATAGGGAAAATCGGCGTCACTGACTACGCCACGCGACTTGATCTGGTTCAGCGCGTCGCCATTGTTCCATCCGTGACAATTCGGACCGTGTGAAGAGCAGAAGTGCTGATCCGCTTCCGAGAGATGGACACTTGCTCCACCATGCTCAACGCCGACCATTGAGCCAACAACTCCGGTTGTGGCATGGGAGACGCATGAGCCGCAATAGCCCTGGTCGGTCACCCCGCCAATGACACCGCGTGCTCGCCAATCGAAGGTGCTCGGATAAGGAGGAGCTGCCGCAGGACCACCGAGGGCCTTTGGAGCACTCCCAAGGGTCATGGGTTGCTGAAACAGGTGCGACATCCGCGTCACCATCAACCGTTGTGATGTCTCCAGTGCTGCACGGGTTACCTCCGCTGGAGCAGGATTCCACCCCAGCCCCCTCGGTTTTGAATCAGCGGGCAACTCAATGGGTACCCAGGTAAGTCCACGGGATTTGATGTCCGCCTTCAGTTGAATGAAGTTCAAGCCAGCCATGCCACTCCTCCTTATCGTTAAAGATTAATTGCTGTTGCGCTTTTTTTATCCGATCGGTCAATGCTGCTGCCTTTTTCAGGGTTTCCCCTCTATGCAAACGGTATCGGGTTCGCTCCTTGAAGTAAAAAGATAATGTATTGTCAAGCTGACACTCTTGATGAAAACGGGCAGATCCGCAGAACTGATTGTAAGTAAGAACGGTAAAATCTGCTGCCGAAAGAGCCCTTGGAACAAAAAGATAGCTCTGGCCTGTACGATTTTCAGAAAATATTACATCGGACCACCATGCGATTCAGAGTATCTCTATGCATAATAATGATAAACTCTACTATCGTGTAATTCGTTTGAAAGTTGCCAATAAAAATAAACAGGCAATTCACAATTGTTACTTCTGTAAACCAACAAGAAAACTGATTTCCCAAAAAACCCTCCCTTTTAAAGGGAAATAAGCTTTTACCCTTGCTTCATAAGGCAGGAGAGGCTTTTCGTCAATATTCAGCATCAAGAGAGGAGTATTGCAAGAGAGCTTTTGCTGAATCTGACTTTTTTTCCAAAGAAACTCCCTCTCTGGAGTCATTTCGAACGCAGTGAGGAATCTTCCTTAAACCAAAACAGATCACTCTTCTTGTTGGCGTTAGTGCCATACCAGCCATGAATCACCGTAAGAATGCGGGCGTACTTTGTTTTAAAGCTTTTGGCATGGTACCGGGTCACTGGTTTGACTTCCATTGCACGATTACACAAGTGAGTCGAAAAAGAGGGATATGTAAGCAATAATTTAGACAAGGGTTTTAAGCTGAATAATTCATGAGTATCTACACGGCTTTTGTTACATGATGCTTGCTGCTTACTCACCGGGAAGACTATATTCTGCTGAAACGGAGACATGGATTTTGATGCTCCTGGTTGCCCCTATAACCTGAAAAACTGCACGCAATGACACCCTATCGACTCCTTGATTCGGATATTGACCACTTTATTCAGGAAGATGTCCCTTATGGTGATCTGACTACCTCGCTGCTCGGAATCGGCACTTTGCAGGGAGAAATAACCTTTACAACCCGGGAAAGCACCGTGATCTGCTGCACGGAAGAGGCGGCGCGAGTGCTGGAACGATGCGGAGCCTCTGTTCATCACTGCATGAAAAGCGGTTTAAAGCTTGATCCTGGCAGCATCATTCTCTCTGCAAGCGGGCAAGCTGACACGCTTCATGCGGGGTGGAAAGTTGCTCTGAACCTGCTGGAATATGCGTCGGGGATTGCCACAAGAACAGAGGAAATTGTCTCTCGGGTAAAAGCGATTAATCCCGGCATCACGGTCGTGACAACCCGAAAATCTTTTCCCGGAACAAAAAAAGTTGCTCTCAAGTCAATAATCGCAGGCGGGGCATTGCCGCACCGGCTTGGACTGTCAGAATCAATCCTTGTTTTCCGTCAGCATACCGAATTTTGTGGAGGGATTGACCGGTTTCTTGACTCTGTCAAGGCGTTGAAAGGTAAAGTTCCTGAACATAAAATCATTGTAGAGGCAGAAACTGCGGAAGAAGCACTGAAGACAGCTATCGCCGGTGTTGACGTGGTGCAACTCGACAAGATATCTCCTGAAGAACTGGCCCTGCTGGTTCCTCAAATCCATCAACAAGCGCCAAATGTTAAAATTTCTGTGGCTGGCGGCATAAATCAAAACAATGCCGCGGCTTATGCTGAAAGTGGCGTTGATATCATTGTCCTTTCATCGGTCTATTTCGGCAAACCTTCTGATATCGGCGTTGTCATGCGTCCTGTAAAAAGCGCATGAAACCATCGTCGTAAAATGATGAAGATTCATGAAAAGATTTAAATCCATCAGAAAACCCGTATCTTTCAAAAAGTAAGTTTTGGTAACAAACAACTGAGGCGACAGAGTGACCGACAGCAAACAATCGATCGGCCTGGAAGGAAGCATCTGGTTCCAGAAAGCCGATAACAGGTTTTTAGGGGGAGATCGAATTGCACTGCTGGATAAAATCGATGAACTCGGTTCAATCAGCAGTGCAGCCAAAGCCGTTGGAATAAGCTACAAGACGGCTTGGCATCTTGTCAACATGATGAATAACCTCTCCGAAAACCCTCTTGTCGACCGCACGACAGGAGGAAAGGGCGGCGGAGGCACCATCTTGACCAATGAAGGAAAAAAAGTTATTGAGCAGTTCAGGATTGTTCAGGAAGAGCATCGGAAGTTTTTACAAAATCTTGAGGGTCGTCTCGGAGAGACCAGCCATCTTTATCAATTTCTCAAAAGAATCGCAATGAAAATCAGTGCACGCAACATTTTTTCGGGTACCGTGGAAACAATCATCAAGGGATCGGTTAACTCGGAAGTCGTTCTTCTGCTCAATGGAGGCAGTCGAATCGTCTCTATTATCACCAATGGCTCGGTTGATAATCTTGGCCTGAAGGAGGGTGTCAATGCTTATGCCATCATCAAGGCAAGCTCTATCATTATTGCCCAGGAGCTGCTCGATGCAAAGTTAAGTGCCCGTAATATCTTGCCAGGTATAATCAGCAAGCTTATAGAAGGGCCGGTCAATACCGAAGTTGACGTTGAAATCGGGGGCGGCAATGTCATCTCTGCCGTTATTACTCATGGGAGTTCAGAGAAAATGTCACTCAAAGAGGGTGACCATGCTTGCGTGGCATTCAAGGCCTCAAGTGTTATTATCGGAGTTAACTAAAAAAAATTTTTGGAAATTACCGGAAATATGGTTAACAATCGTTAATAAGAAACCGAAAAAGCTTGAATCATGAAATCAATGAGTGAAAAAAACTTCTCGATGTGTTGTTGCTGTTGCCGATGGCAACACGATACTGACACGGGGATATCGGGAAGAAGATCGTAATTCACATGCTTTCATGAAGTACGTAACATCTTTCAAGCCGGCTCTGAGTGTCAGAGTCGGCTTTTTTGTTTTTTATCTGAATCACCAACTCATAACATACGTCAACAAAACATATAACTTTTATGCCATCAACATCAGCAGCTTCATCAACTCCGGAAAGAGGTGTGCCATTACCAATTGTCAAACTGAATCGCTGGGTACTGCTCGCAGGCGTCATTACTGCTATTCTTTTTCAGCAGCCCATAATAACTCTTTTACTCTTTTTGATCATTCTTTCAGCAATAGTGTTCGGCAAACAGGGCAGTCTCATTTTCTTTATTGGATCACGCCTTTTTGCCAAACAAAACAGGGATGCTGAAACAGAAGATCCAAGGCTCATGCGCTTCAATAACTCCATTGCCGCCATTCTGCTCGGGGCCGCCCAGATCGCTTTCATTTCAGGCGCACCTCTTGTGGGCTGGATTTTTTCGGGTGTGGTTGCAGTTGCTGCTGCCGTAGCGCTTGGAGGCTTTTGCTTCGGCTGCTTCCTGTTTTATCAGTTCAACCTGCAGCGCTTCCGGCTTTTGGGGCAGAAGCCGCAGGTCAATAAACAAAAACAAGCATAACAATAACAGACACTTCACTAAAAAAAGAGGATATCCTATGAGTTCAGAACACTATCGCTTTGAGACGCTTGCCCTTCATGCAGGACAGCCGGTTGATGCCACACTCTCTCGTGGAGTGCCAGTGTATCGCACCACCTCCTATCTCTTTAAAAGCACGGAACATGCTGCAAACCTTTTTGCACTAAAGGAGCTTGGCAATATCTATACCAGGCTGATGAACCCGACTACCGACACGCTTGAGCAAAGAGTTACCAGGCTTGAAGGAGGTGCCGCCTCGGTTGCAGTAGCTTCGGGCACTGCCGCAATTTTCAATACAATCATTACTCTCGCGGAAGCAGGTGATAACATAGTTTCTGCCAACAATCTTTACGGCGGAACCTACACCCAGTTTGATGCCATTCTCCCGAAATTTGGCATCAATGTCACCTTTGTTGACCCGAAAGATCCTGCCAATTTTGAAAAAGCTATTACAGATAAAACCAGGGCCCTTTTTATAGAAACGATCGGCAACCCTGTCCTCGACTATACTGATGTCAAGGCTATTGCAGAGGTGGCGCACCGCAACGGCCTGCCGCTGATTGTCGATGCAACCTTCACCACTCCTTACCTGCTTAAAACCATTGACCTTGGCGCAGATATTGTGATCAACTCGCTGACCAAATGGCTTGGAGGGCACGGGGCTGGCATCGGAGGCATTATTACTGATGCCGGACGTTTTAACTGGAATGGCGGACGCCACCCGCTCTTTACCGAGGCCGACAAAAATTACCACGGCCTGCGCTGGGCCATTGACCTTCCGGAACCTCTTGCGCCAATAGCATTCGCCCTTCGCTTCCGTACGGTGCCACTGAGAAATCTCGGTGCCTGCATAGCGCCTGACAACTCTTGGATATTGCTGCAGGGCATTGAAACTCTGCCTGTCCGGATGGAACGTCATTCAGAAAATGCACTCAAGGTTGCCGAACATCTTGCAAAGCATCCCGGAGTTGCATGGGTGCGTTACCCCGGCCTGAAAAATGACCCATCTTACCCTAAAGCTTCAAAAGATTTGAAGAACGGGTTTGGCGGCATGGTTGTTTTTGGAGTGAAAGGTGGTTACGATGCCGCAGTCGGGATCATCGACAACATCAAACTCTTCTCGCATCTCGCCAATGTTGGCGATGCCAAGAGCCTGATCCTCCATCCGGCAAGTACCTCCCACAGTCAGTTGACCGAAGAACAACAATTGCAGAGTGGTCTTTCTCCCGATCTGATAAGACTTTCCATCGGCCTTGAGCATCCCGACGACCTGATCGAGGCCCTTGACGCGGTATTGCCGACAGAGGAAACACAAAACAAGTAGTCCGTTTTACATTTTTTCTCACAACAAAACCATGGTGAACAAGCATCTCACAGTAAAGATTCTCGAAGGCCTGCACTTTCGTGCCCTTGCAAAAATCCTCATGATTAGCAGGGAACAGCAATGCTCTGTTATTTTTCAAAAAGAAAACGGAGAAAAAGCTCATGCTGAATCTTTTCTTGAGATGCTTTCACTGTGCTCCATTGCTGGCACAACACTCCAGGTAACAGTCACTGGCCATAACGAAAACAAAACACTCACTATGATTCAAGAGGTTTTTGAACACGGGGCAGGTATTTGACAATGAATACAATGAAAAGGAATATCTCTGTTGTCCTTGCTGATACACAGTTTTTAACAAATGAGGCACTTCAGTCAATATTGAAACCACACTACGAGGCGCTGTATACGGTATCGACCAGGGCGGGCCTGGAACAGTATCTGCAAAAAGAAAAAATTTCGCTCATTATCACCGATTATATCCTGTTCGAGTTTGACTCAATCAGCGAACTTGGTGACTTGAAAAAAAAGCATCCTGGCACTGGAATCATTGTACTGACAAATGCAATAAATAACATCATCATAAAAGAGTTAAATGATATTGGTATTCAGAACATCGTCTTGAAAACCGATGATCGTGAAGAGATTTTTCACGCTATTGAAGCCGCATTGAAAGGGAAAAAATATTATTCAGGAGATGTTCTTGATATTCTGCTGAAAAAGGAGACGCCTTTTGAAGATGCCAGCATTCTTACCACTTCAGAGATCGAAATAGTTCGTTTGATTTCAGGAGGGCTCTCAACAAAAGAAATAGCGGCAAAAAAACACATAAGTTTTCATACCGTGATGACGCACAGAAAAAATATTTTTCGAAAGCTTGGCGTCTCCAGCAGCCCTGAACTGCTTATGTATGCCATAAAAGCGGGATTGATCGACAACATTGAATACCATATCTGATACCATATTTACGGTATAAAAGATGACTGCTTAACGGGATTTACATTTATACATTTATTGACGACCTTTAAAGTCATGACAACAACAATCATTTAACTATCATAAGCTATGGGACGTCTCGCAAAAACACTGACCGATCTTATCGGAAACACTCCCCTTCTGGAACTTGGCAATTTCAATCGTGAACATGATGCCAAGGCCACTATTATTGCCAAACTCGAATATTTTAACCCCGGCGGAAGTGTCAAGGATCGCATAGGTTTTTCAATGATTGAGGATGCTGAAAAACAGGGGTTGCTTAATAAAGACAGCATCATCATAGAACCAACAAGCGGCAACACCGGCATTGCACTGGCATTTATAGCCGCTGCCAAGGGTTATCGCCTGATACTCACCATGCCTGAAACCATGAGTCTCGAACGCAGAAATCTGCTCAAGGCTCTTGGCGCCGAACTGGTGCTGACACCTGGCCCGGAAGGCATGGTCGGTGCAATCAAAAAGGCCGATGAACTGCACGCAGAATATCAAAACTCGTTTGTTCCGCAACAGTTCAAAAATCCTGCGAATCCTGAAATTCACCGCAAAACAACCGCTGAAGAAATCTGGCGTGATACTGATGGTGACATCGATATTTTTGTCAGCGGGGTTGGTACTGGCGGCACCATCACCGGTGTTGGCGAGGTACTCAAAGAGCGGAACCCGGAGATAAAAATTGTTGCGGTTGAACCATTTGATTCCCAGGTTATTGCCGGCGGAAAGCCAGGACCTCACAAAATACAGGGTATCGGCGCAGGTTTTGTGCCTGACATTCTGAACACATCCATTATTGACGAAATTATTCCTGTGAAAAATGAAGATGCTCTTCGCACTGGCCGAAAACTGGCTAAAACCGAAGGGCTTATTGTAGGAATTTCTTCAGGCGCTGCCGTGTATGCCGCCCTTCAGCTTGAGCAACGTGAGGAAAACAGCGGAAAACGGATTGTCGTCATTTTGCCTGACACTGGAGAACGGTATCTTTCAACACTGCTCTATCAGGTTGAAAATGAACCTGTGAATATTTGAGCATAACTTAATCAATGCGGAGTACCATCCGACAGAGGGAGACTTTTTATCATGGAAACCAAAAACGACGGTATCATAGAAGAGGCAATCAGGCTCTTATCGAGCCCCGCTGATGATACTGAAGGTGATTATTCCGGGCATCATGAATATCTGCTGCCGTCAATTGAAAAACTTAAGGAGGTTGTTGAACTTCTGAGGTCGATAATCTTTCCGGGTTATTTCGGAGGGCCAGTATTGCGCCGGCAATCACTGCAGCATTTCCTTGGCGTAAGGATAGAAAAGCTCTATGGATTACTTGCTGAACAGATTCGGAGTGTTCAGCATTTCGACACAGAGAACAACGACTCGGCAAATGCGACTGAAAACGCTGTCGACATCTCCCGCCAATTCATCGAAATTCTTCCGGAGATCAGGAAGAAATTATGGACGGATGTCAAAGCCATTTACGACGGAGATCCGGCAGCGAAAAACTATGGCGAGATCATTTTTTGCTATCCCTCCATTCGGGCAATGGTCAACTACCGTTCCGCACACACCCTGCTGTCGCTTGGAGTTCCTCTGATTCCAAGAATCATTACAGAAATGGCCCATTCGGAAACCGGTATTGACATTCATCCCGGCGCACACATTGGAGACTATTTTTCAATTGATCATGGTACAGGAGTCGTCATTGGTGAAACCTGCATTATCGGCAGTCACGTAAGGCTTTACCAGGGAGTAACACTTGGTGCGAAAAAATTTGCCCTTGACGAAAATGGAAACCCTGTCAAGAATCTGCCACGACATCCGATTATTGAGGATAACGTCGTCATTTATTCCAACGCAAACATTCTTGGAAGAATAACCATCGGCAAAAACTCTGTTATCGGCGGCAACGTATGGCAGACAAAAAGCGTCCCGCCCAATTCGAGAGTCTTGCAGCAAATTGCTGTTGAAAGCAGTTTTACCGATGGCCTCGGTATTTGAAAGATGACAGTAATCAACCACCTTTAAACCATTGAACGTAACTTATGTCTAACGCACAACCCGAATCCAACAGTTATCTACAGCGAAGTGTCACCACGCATGTTGCAAGAAATCTTGCAAATACGACAAAGACCCCGCCACAGATGAATTCCATAACCCCGAGATGGTTCCTGAAGCTGCTCCCTTGGGTTCACGTCTCTTCTGGTACCTATCGTGTCAACAGAACAAAAATTGAGCTTCAGAAACCCGAACGAATTGGCATCGATTTTCATGACGGTATTGCGTCGTTCAGGCCTGAGGCGCTGAAAAGCATTCCGCTCTTTGCATCGTTTGACAACGAAGTAATTGGACAGATTGCCAAAAAGTTTATGCTTGAAGAGGCTGAACTTGGCAACACCCTTATCCTTGAAGGAGAAGAGCGCCATAAAATATTTATTATCGCACATGGGCAGGTTGAAATCTTAAGCAAGGGACTCCATGGAGAAGATCTCCGCATTGCCTTGCTGTCCGAAGGTGAATATTTCGGTGAAGAGGAGCTTGTTTCCGAAAAACCATCATCCGTCACGATCCGCACCATCACCCCCGGTTCGTTTTTCTCCTTGTCCAGCATTGATATCGAAAAGCTGTTCCGGGAATCTCCATCACTCAAGGAGTCGTTTCAGAAAGCAGTTGAAGAGTACCTCAAAATACGTTCAACCGTCAACAAGCATGGGGAAAAACACATTGACCTTATTGCCGGATTTGAGGAAAATGTCGAAATCCCGGAAACTTATGTTGATTATTCGAATAAACCCCGCGAGTACTCACTGCAGGCCATCCAGACTGTTGTTCGAGTCCATACACGTGTCTCAGACCTCTACAATGAACCATTCAACCAGATAGAGCAACAGATGCGCCTGACCATTGAGGGCATCAAGGAGCGTCAGGAGTGGGAGTTTATCAACAACAGAGAGTTTGGTCTTCTGCATTCTGCTGATCCCGGACAACGCATCAGTACCCGATATGGCACCCCTACACCTGACGATCTTGATGATCTCCTGACCAAAGTGTGGAAAAAACCTGCTTTCTTTATCGCTCACCCCAAAGCCATTGCGGCATTCGAGCGCGAATGCACATGGCGCGGTGTGCCGCCTCCGACGATCAACCTTTTTGGCACTCCGGTTCTCACCTGGCGTGGAGTACCACTTGTTCCGTGCGACAAGCTTGAAATCAACAAAAACAGCAAGTCGGGCCACGGCACCACCAATATCATTCTTGTTCGCGTCGGCGAAAATGAACAGGGAGTGGTTGGACTGCACCAGGCTGGCATCCCCGGTGAAATCAGCCCAAGCCTCTCGGCAAGGCTTATGGGACTCGACAAGCTTGGTGTTGCCTCTTATCTTCTTACGCTCTACTCATCTCTTGCTGTACTGACCGATGACGCTCTGGCTGTGCTTGAGAATGTCGAAGTTGGATACTATCACGATTACGAACATCGCATCTCCGGAACGAAAGCAAAATAAAAGAACTCTTTGACAACCCATCATGGCAGGCACGTTTACTGTCTGCCATGAATTCACAATTGTTATCTTATGCCTGGAGCATATCAACATCCGAACATCACAGGAAGCGAAAGTGACGCGCTGAATCCTGCATTTATCGCCCAGCTTGCAAGCCGTCTGTTCAATGAAGTACCTGAAGCCGGAAGTATCCCAAGAAGTGAAAGCGATGCGCAGGAGTCACCATCGTCAGTAACGTCCACGCTACGCGATAAAACAACGTTTACAGGTGTACAGGATAGTGTGGATCTCCCGGCCACTACTGCCGCTCCCGCACCGCCCGTGCACGATTTTTATTTTCTTCCGGAAACTCCTGAAAAAGAGCCAGAACCCCTTGAACACCATGCCAATAAACTGACTGAGCAGCAGAACTATTCAGAGAAAGGAAAGGGAACGAATGGTCTTGACCAGCTTCTGCGGCGTTCACTGCCTGCACAGACTGATGAAAATGAATGTTACGCGGAAAAGCTTTACAGAGAGTTCTCTGAGCAACAAGGCAGTCCCGTTCTGGAGCAAGTTTTTCAGACCCTTCGCGTTGGAACTGATCTGCCTGCAGGGCATTGGTTTAACCCGTCATCCAGCACTCAACCCGAGCTTCCCGGCAAAGCGCCGGCGCCGGTCTGGCCAAACAGCGGTTTTGGGCTTCCTGATACAACTCAGCTTCCTTTCACGCTTCCTGAATCGCCGGGAGAGCCTTACTATTTCCTGCGAGAACCACAACAGCCGATCCATCAACCTGAGGGATTTGATGTCACCACCATTCGCAAGGACTTTCCGGTTCTGCACCAGAAGATTCATGGAAAACCGCTTGCATGGTTCGACAACGCGGCCACAACACAGAAACCCCTGAGCGTCATTAACGCCCTCGCTCAGTTCTACGCCACCGACAACTCGAACATTCATCGCGGAGCACACACCCTTGCCGCTCGCGCGACCGATGCCTATGAAGGCGCTCGCGAAAAGATCAGGCAATTCATCGGTGCCGGGTCAACCTCAGAAATCATCTTTGTCCGGGGCACAACCGAGGGAATTAACCTCGTCGCTCAGACCTGGGGAAGAAAGTTTCTCCAGCCGGGAGATGAAATTGTGCTCTCCATTCTTGAACACCATGCCAATATTGTTCCATGGCAGATGGTCGCGCAGGAAAAAGGGGCTCGCATCAAGGTTGTGCCGGTGAACGACCGGGGAGAAATCATTCTCGAAGAGTACACCAAATTGCTTGGCCCCAGAACACGGCTTGTTTCACTGACACAGGCTTCAAACGGACTCGGAACCATTCTGCCTGTCAAGGAGATGATTCAACTGGCCAAACGGTATGACGCCAGAGTGCTGGTTGATGGCGCACAGTCTGTCGCCCACATTCCGGTCAACGTCCAGGATCTTGATGCCGATTTCTTTGTCTTTTCCGGCCATAAAATCTTTGCCCCTGCCGGAATCGGTGTCGTCTATGGCAAGCGCGAACTGCTTGAGGTTATGCCGCCATGGCAGGGCGGCGGCAACATGATCAAGGATGTCCGTTTTGAAGAGACCGTCTACAATGAAGCCCCGGCAAAATTCGAGGCTGGAACACCATCCATCGGCGACGCCATCGGACTTGGGGCAGCGCTCGACTATGTTCGCAAAATCGGGCTTGAAAACATTGCGCAGTATGAGCACGAGCTGACAGAGTACGGCACCGAACGGCTGATCCGGATTCCGGGTCTGCGCCTGATTGGCACGGCAAGAAACAAGGTGGGCGTGCTCTCTTTTGTGCTGAACAATCTGCCGAATGAAGAGGTTGGAAAGCTGCTTGATCGAGAAGGCATTGCCGTCCGCGCCGGCCACCACTGCACGCAGCCATCCTTACGAAGATTCGGGGTTGAAGGAACCGTGCGACCGTCGCTGGCTTTCTACAACACCAAAGATGAGATTGATCGGCTTGCCGATGTCATTAACCATATTCAGCGGCGATAACGTAACCTGTTCAAGCGCAATGTTTTCGTTTCGACATTGCTTCAAGCGAGGAGAATTGATCATGGAATTTGCAGCACGCTCCTGAGTTTCTATCTTACAGGAATGAAGGCACTTATTGAATTGTTCCCAAAAGCAAACAACACCAGATGCAGTTTGAAACTCTTGCCATACACGACGGACAGGCACCTGACCCCCATACGGGTTCAGTCACTGTGCCTGTGTACCAGACATCCACCTTCGGACGAGAAAGCCTTGACCATCGCAGTGAGTTTTTTTATTCGAGAATAGGCAACCCGACAAGAAAAGCGCTTGAAGCAACCCTTGCCCTGCTTGAAAACGGCAAGTATGGGCTGGCATTTGCATCTGGAGTTGCCGCAACGATGGCTGCTCTGCAAGTACTGAAACCCGGCGATCATATTGTTGCCGGAAACGATATTTATGGCGGGAGTTATCGGATTTTTGAACAGCTTCTGCGACCATGGGGTGTCACAACCACCTACACTGACAACGAATCCACTCAGAGTTATGCCGCCTGCATCACACCAGCGACAAAAATGATCTGGATTGAAACACCAAGTAATCCGCTCCTTCAGCTTTCCGACATCCGGGCGCTGTCCCTGCTTGCAAAAGAACGCGGCATCCTGCTCGCAGTCGACAACACCTTTGCCAGTCCCTATTTTCAGCGTCCGATTGAGCTTGGTGCTGATATTGTCGTCCACAGCACCACAAAATATCTTGGCGGCCATAGTGATGTCATCGGAGGCGCAGTGATTACCTCAAACGCGGCTGTACATACTGCCATAAAAAACTATCAGGGCGCGGCTGGTGCAATCCCCGGACCCTGGGATTGCTGGCTTATTCTCCGTGGATTGAAAACGCTGAAAATCCGCATGAAGGAGCATGAAGCAAACGCCATGCACCTCGCCTCAGTGCTTGAACAGCATCCGGCAGTGGAACAGGTCTTTTATCCTGGTCTTCCATCGCACCCGCAGCATGAACTGGCAAAAAAGCAGATGAGCGGATTTGGCGGCATGGTTACCTTTGCACTTAAAGGAGGCTTGCCTGCGGTCGAACAGTTACAGGCAAAAATAAAGCTTTTTGTCCTTGCCGACAGCCTTGGAGGGGTTGAGTCACTGATATCCTCTCCAGCAAAAATGACACTCTGGGCTCTCTCACAGGCGGAACGGGATCGAAGAAAGTGCACAGACAACCTTGTTCGCCTCTCCATCGGACTCGAAAATGTTGCCGATCTTGAGGCTGACCTCCTGAACGCGCTTCAAGACCTATAAGTTGGTTGAAATTTCAAAAGAGCCACCCTAAAGAAATAGTGAAGAAATGTCATAAATGATTACTATTGAACTGAACGGACAACAACAGCCACTTCCGGCAGATTCGACTGTCAGCAACCTTCTTTCGATCGTCGGTTCAGATGGAAAAAGCCTGGCAGTAGTGGTCAATGAACAGATTATCCGCCCGGAAAAACGATCTGCCCACAAGCTTCAGGAAGGAGATCGTGTTGAACTTCTTATGTTTGCGGGTGGTGGCTAACAGATTACTTTAATTATGGATTTATTGCAGCTTGGCTCTTATACCTTCTCCTCACGGCTGATTCTTGGAACAGGCAAATTCAGCAACTCAACAGTTATGATTGATGCGGTTCGGGCGTCAGGCGCACAACTTGTGACTGTGGCGCTCCGCCGCTTCAACCGGGAACAGTCCGAAGATGATCTTTTCGGCCCTCTTTTGACTCTTGAGGGCATCACCCTGATGCCAAATACTTCAGGCGCATCAACCGCTGCCGAAGCTGTTCGCGCAGCCCATATTGCCCGTGAACTCTCGGGAAGCCCTTTTATCAAGGTTGAAATTCATCCAAATCCTCAACACCTGATGCCTGACCCCATCGAAACATTCGAAGCATCACGGATTCTGGCAAAAGAAGGGTTTCTGGTTATGCCCTATATCGCCGCTGACCCGGTTCTCGCCAAAAGACTGGAAGAGGTTGGGTGCGCATCGGTGATGCCGCTCGGTTCAGCAATCGGAAGCGGGCAAGGACTGGCAACCTCAGAAATGCTCAACATCATCATTCGTGAAAGCGGGATTCCGGTTATTGTCGATGCCGGACTTCGCTCTCCTTCTGAAGCCGCCCTCGCTATGGAGATGGGATGCGCGGCAGTGCTGGTCAACAGCGCTGTGGCGGCTGCGGGAAACCCGCCATTAATGGCAGAGGCGTTCGCTGAAGCGGTTGTTGCGGGAAGGAAAGCAATCAGGGCCGGCCTTATGGAGAGAAGTGGCTCAGCCGTCGCAACAAGTCCTCTCACCTTTCTGGGAACAATCTGATGCAAGCGTTACCGGAATGGCTTACAGACAATCGTGAGACAGCATCCCTGGCAAAGATGCTCTCACCCGCATCACCCCGTCCGCTTGAAGCTCTTGCAGCCGAATCAAGAGCAATCACCATGCGCCGTTTCGGTCGCACCATGACGCT
>CAILXE010000413.1 GCA_903838095.1 uncultured Chlorobiaceae bacterium | reverse complement strand
GCTCCGGTTATTCCGGCCGTTGTCGTTCATGAAGTTAAAAAAGAGTCGATTCCTGCTCCTGTTAGACCGGCAATTCCTGAATTAGTTATACCAAAAGCAATTATTGTTGTCGAGAAGCCAGAGCTGATTGAGGCAGATGGAGCTGCTGAAGTCACGGAATGGTCTGAATTGCCTGCCGTTTCTGAATTTGTGGAACTCTCTGAGTCTGAGACAGCAACTGAGACAGAAGCTGAGACTGAACCTGAAGTTGAGTCCGATCCTGAGCCAGAGCCAGAGCCTGAGGCCAAAAAGGATGAGCCACTTGCTAATGAGCATTTGGTCTCTTTTGATGCTCCTCAGATGATGGGTGGACTGACGGTGCTTGGTACTCTTGATATGCGTGCAGGAAGGAATAAAAAAAACCGGAAAAAGAATTTCCAGGAGCAAGCTGATGCCTTGAAAGACGAGTTTGATCCCAAGGGAACAGAGCTTGTCCGCGAAGAAGAGAAAGTTGCTCTTCCCAAGAAGCTTGTCAAGGCAACCGTTGACGCAAAGGCAAAGCCGGTGGTTGCTGAAGGCTCTTCCATTAAAAAGAAAAAAGGGAAGAAGAAAAAGAAGCCCGAAATAGATGACAAGGTCATTTCAGCGAATATTCAAAAGACGATCAGCGGTATTGAGGACAAAAGTGGCACTGGTTCACGGCAGAAATTCCGCAAGATGCGCAGACATGAGCGTGAGCGTGAGCACGAAGAGGATGAGGCGTTCCGTGAGTCACAGCGGATGATAGTCAGGGTTACCGAATATGCTTCGCCGCATGAACTGGCTGAGCTTATGGGTATTACGGCAAAGGATATTATCCAGAAGTGTTTTGCTCTTGGCAAATTTGTGACCATCAATCAACGTCTTGACAAAGAGTCAATTGAGCTCATTGCTCTCGAATTTGGTTTTGAGGCTGAATTTATTTCAGAGATAGAAGCAACTGCTGTCGTTATCGAGGAAGATGCGGAAGCTGATTTGCAGACCCGTCCACCAGTGGTCACGATCATGGGACATGTTGATCATGGAAAGACTTCGCTTCTCGATCATATTCGCAGCAGCAAAGTTGTTGCCGGTGAATCTGGTGGTATTACCCAGCATATCGGTGCTTATGAAGTGACTGTGGACGGCAACCGGAAAATCACGTTCCTTGATACACCCGGACATGAAGCATTTACGGCCATGCGGGCACGAGGTGCACAGGTGACTGATATTGTTATCCTTGTTGTCGCGGCGGATGACAGCGTTATGCCTCAGACGATAGAGGCGATTAACCATGCGAAAGCGGCAGGAGTGCCGATTGTTGTTGCCCTTAATAAAATTGACAAGGTTGAAGCCAATCCGGAGAAGATCAAAACCCAGTTGTCAGAAGCTGGTGTGCTTGTTGAAGAGTGGGGCGGAGTTTATCAGTGCCAGGAGATATCAGCCAAGAAAGGTATCGGTATTGCGGAACTTATGGAAAAGGTGCTGACCGAGGCTGAAATGCGGGAGTTGAAAGGCAATTATTCAAGGGAGATTCCAGCGAGCGGTATTATTGTAGAGTCCGAGCTTGACAAGGGCAAGGGCGTTATTTCAACGGTTCTCGTGCAGCGAGGAATTCTCAAGGTCGGTGATCCTTTTGTTGCCGGAAATACGATGGGCAAGGTTCGTGCGCTGATGGATGAGAGAGGTAAACGAATTCTTTTTGCCAATCCGTCACAGCCGGTCAGGGTACTTGGTTTTGAGGATCTTCCGCAATCAGGTGATAGTCTGACGGTTATGGTGACAGACCGGGAGGCGCGCGATCTTGCCCAGAAGCGGCAGGTTATCCGCCGGGAACATGATTTCCGTCGCAGTACCCGTGTCAAGCTTGACAGTATAGCACGTCAGATCAAGGAAGGTCTGATGAAGGAGTTGAGTGTCATTATCAAGGCAGATACTGATGGTTCTATTCAGGCTCTGGCTGACGGATTGATGAAAATTCAGAATGATGAGGTCAAGGTTCAGATTATTCATCAGGGCGTCGGGCAGATTACGGAAACTGACGTTCTGCTTGCTGCGGCTTCCGATGCTATTATTATCGGTTTCAGGGTGCGTCCTAATGTCAATGCAAAAAAACTTGCAGAAAAGGAAGATCTTGACGTCCGTTTTTACAGTGTTATTTATCATGTGCTTGAAGATGTCGAGAAAGCTCTCGAAGGAATGCTTTCTCCCGAACTTCATGAAGAGAGCCTCGGTTCACTTGAGATTCGCCAGATATTTAAAGTGCCAAAAATTGGCAATGTTGGTGGATGTTATGTGCTGGACGGCAAGGTTTTCCGTGATTCCAAAGTTCGTCTTCTTCGTGACGGGGTTCAGATTTACGAAGGTCAGCTTGCGGCGCTCAGGCGCTTCAAGGATGATGTCAAGGAGGTTGATGCTGGCTATGAGTGTGGCATGAGCCTGAAGAACTATGACGATATCAAGGTTGGTGACATTGTGGAGGCCTATAAAATTGTTGAG
>CAILXE010000412.1 GCA_903838095.1 uncultured Chlorobiaceae bacterium | reverse complement strand
TATTGCTTTTCAATCGGCAGATTGGCCTTTTTCATCTTTTCGCGATAATCATCCTCATATTCCGGATAGGTTCGGAACTTGATAGCTGCATTCCAGGAGTTGACATGCCGTTTTTCACGACTGTTATTGCACAGGTTACGTGTCGGACTTAAAAAAATCGCACCGGAATGCATAAGCTTGCTGAACGGGAAATAGATGGCAAGAACCGAAACCAGAAAAAGATGGACATAAAAAAGAGTGCCAATGTCGCCCGGCGCATCAAAACTGAAGTTGACAAGCCTCAGCATCTGATCTTTGACCGGCATGATATCCAGCCTCATGACATAGCGCATGAGCACGCCGACCACAACAATTGCGCCAATCAGAAAAAGCGGGAAGTAATCTGTCGGCAATGAAAGAAGACGCAATTTCGCGTCGTTCAGGCGACGAAACACAAGAAAGGTGATGGCAGCAAGAACCAGGGCGTCAGTGATATAAAATGTTGGCAGGGTAACATCAAGAAAACCATCTGCAAAATCGAGAAATTCAACATATCCCGGAATCATGACAAAAAAGAAGCGTGAGTGTCGCAGCACAATCACCAATAATGACCAGTGAAAAACAAGGCCGCCAAGCCACAGCCATTTGTGCGAACCATAGACAAGCGTTGAATCTTTATGAAGTTCCGCCTTTGTATTCCGGAAAAGAGAGCGAAACAACAGCACTTCCGACAACACCCTGACGGTGGCCTCCCAGAAACGATGAGGACTTTCAAACCTGTCGTATTTGATCCATTCCAGAGATTTCTCCTGACCGCAGGTGGTTGGAATACGAAAGGGAACGGGCCTCCTGAGCCAGTCGACAAGACGCAAGAGAAAACCGGTCAGCAAGACAACAAGGGCTGTATAGGGCATGATGACACCAAAGAAGTATGATAACCCGGCATACTGCACCCCTAAAAACGGAACAAGAGCAAGAACCGCAACCATAACAAGCGGCATAAGAACTTTTTTCATGGCTCAGCCCTCCTCAACGCCATGAACATCCTTCGACGGCCCTCTTCAACTTTTAGCTGATATATTTTTTCACGGTGTTGCATGTAACTGTCGAATGCCTCAAGAGTGAGCGCGTCAAGACGCGAATGAAATGCCTCCTGCTCCTCCAGCGTCAATGCGTCTGCCACAGTGGTTTTCATCATCATGTCACGCAGAATTAATTTCGGTTCCAAAAAAATTGACAGTGCTTTTGATGGAAGAGCGCTCTGCACCGCTAAAATTCGTGTCATATCATCCAGGGCCAAACGATAATCGTTATTGTTTTTGCAAAGTCCCGAGACAATCCCCTCCAAAGCTCCCGAAAACACCACGGCAACAGGGGTTGTGTTTTCCATTTTTTCAGGAAACAATGCAAGCGCCCTCTTCAGCCACTGCTCAAGAATATTCGCCTTGTGAGCGTTCAAGAAGTTTGCCCATGTTGTCTTCATAGTGTCATGAGTAACGATTTCGGAATCCTTCCATAGGTCAGCACCTCAAAACCAGCTATTCACCTGGTGTTCCTCGACAAGAGCGACAAATCCGTCGTAATCGACGCTTTCAACACCCTCGGTCAGAGCGGTAATACCCCGCGCATCCAGGTCGGGCCCAAGTGCGAAAACAGGGTTGCTTTCAAGAACCCGCTGGATGGCTGGAGAAAATCTGTTTCCTGACTGAACCGCATAAACGCCGTCCTCAAGAAAGAGAAGAGGATCGCCCGGCAGTAAAAACCTGATGCAGGTCTCAAACGTATTCTTTTCAAATGGAGATTTATTGATGGTATGCAACATGGTTCGTGCGATCAATGGTGAATAATGACATCCTGTTCCTTCATCAGCCTGCCGATCTCTTCTGCATCAAGGACTTCGACATCGACAACCAGATCATCCTCAGTCAAGCCGCGCTCTGCAAGCGACACGTTGTCGACATAAAGCTTCTCAACGTCATAGCCATCCATAGCCATAAAAGTCTTTGCAAAACCCTTGATTCCGATACCGCTGGTATCCTGACCTTTTTTGAGGGCATAGACACCGTCACCGATAAAAACAACTGAAAGATCCTGCTCGTAGGCTGCCATGATCAAAATCATTTCGAGCCCCTCATAAGTATAGATCGTGCCGTGAGGCGCATGACGCAACACATGCATGATCTTCTTTACATTTTCATTTTCCATAAAGATCAATCTCCAAAAGTTACCAGGCGGTCGTTACGGATAGCAATGTCGGTGAGGGTTCCAAGCCCGGTGATAGCGCTCCCCTCAACGAGAACATCATCACTGATTCCCCGACGTTTTGAAGCTGCTATGCAGGCAAGAATTTCAACGCCATGTTTTTTGCTCAGTTCACTCCATCGTGCTGCGATATTTCGGTCGTCCTGGGGAGGATCCATGAGCTTCGTGACGTTGGTGACACCATCATTGTAGAGAAAGACCGCATCAACCGTATGGCCTTTTTTGATGGCAGCTTCAGCAAACTTGAACGCCGTATCCGAAGCCTGATGATTATACGGCCCCTCTTTGAGCAAAATCCCTATTTTCACTTGCAGATCCGTTCGTTAAAATGTTATGAAAAAAGAAGGAATGCCTGGCTCTCAGTGCCCGGCGCGCTTCTCTTTAAATGCTTCATACAGAGGCAACCAGGTTTTTGAATATTCGGTAAACGGCTTTTCAAGAAACTGACAGAAGTACAGCGCATCATCGGCAGCGTGAACATTGTGGCTTTTGAGTGCCTCCAGAGCCTTCTTGCCTGATTCAGCCGCATCATGTCCCGTTAGTTTCGCCTGGTTCCAATAGTTGAGCGCCTCCAGCCGAAAAACAAAATTTTTCGGCAATGCCTGTGCCTGCTTGAGCGACGACACCTCTACATTTCGGGGCCCGAATGTAACTGGCCATCCTGTTTCAGCCCACTTTTCGGAGCATGCGATAGCCTCCTCAACCTGATAGATGACATCTTCTGACATAAAGCCGTTATCTCCTTGTTTTCATGGTTTTTTCCAGGTGTCTAAAGACCTTCTCCCATTCCCATCTGGATATACCCCGAAGGACAGACCAGTGAACAAAGATGGCATCCGACACATTTGGAATAATTGGTATAGACCACTTCACCGGGGGGATTATCCCTGAACCGGGTCACTGCTTCCTGGGGACAGAATGAAACGCACTGCTTGCAGTCAAAACAGAGCCCACAGCTCATGCAGCGTTCTGACTCTGCCCTGGTCTCTGCTTCGGTCAAAGCAACAAGAAGCTCATCATGGTTACCAACAACATTATCAAGTTCAATGGTCTCTCTCTTTGCCTGTGCAGAATGGATAAAGTAAAGAACGTCCTGCTTGTGCACCTTGGTTACCTCGCGATATCCCTGCTCTGGAAGAGGCGACCCATTAAGGAAGGCGTCAATCGAAAGCGCTGCCTTGCGTCCATGACCAACTGCCGTGGTAATCAGATCAACCTTAATGGCATCGCCGCCTCCAAAGAGTTTCTCCTTGCCGGGCAGACGGAAATATCTGTCTACCCTGAGCCATGGAGAGCCAGCGGTCACCTGCTCAAAGCCACGCATATCAGCGGTCTGCCCGATAGCGGCAACAATCATGTCGGCCTCGATTTCAAAAGTTTCTTCGGTGTTTTTATACCTGAAAAATGGAATTGGTGAATTCCAGCCATCCTCACCCTTCACTTTTTTCACCATTCTGGCACAGCGCAATCCCTTGACACCGTTTTCTCCTCTGATAACTTCCAGCGCACCGGTCAAATAATGCATGGCTGTTCCTTCTCTGGCAGCATCATCAAATTCAATCTGAAAGCAAGCCATCTCATCCTTTGGAACTCCGGCGACCACTGCGGCTTCAGAACCAAGACGGAGCGCAAGACGTGCAACATCCATGGCAACGTTCCCGTCTCCGATAACCAGCACTTTTTTGCCAATAGTGATATTATCACCCTGGACTTCGTAATTTCTCAGGAAATCAATGGCATTCGTGACTCCGGGGATATCAGCGGAGCCCGGTACCGGAAGAGAGCGACCTACCTGTGCACCAACACCGATAAAAACAGCGTCGTAATCCTGCTCCAGTTGTTCAAGTGAAATATCAACACCAACCCGGACGCCCATCTTCGTCTCCACCCCGAGGTTGATAATGCGCTGAATTTCCGCGTCAAGAATGTTACGATCAACACGGGAGCCCATGATACCATACAGCACCATTCCACCCAATTTCTCATTGGCATCATAAATGGTTACGGCGTGACCTTTTCGGCGAAGCTGGTAGGCCGCCGACAACCCTGCCGGACCACCTCCTATAACAGCAACTCTCTTGCCGGTATCCGGCCCGGGTCCGGGCAGTTGCAGTGCGGCTTCAATACCGTAATTGCCAATTGCCTGCTCAACGGCATTGATAGCCACGCTTTCGTCATGGTACTGGCGATTACAGGCGTTCTGGCAGGGATGGGGGCATATCCGACCCATAACTGCAGGAAACGGATTGGCGTCAACGATAGTCTCCCATGCTGCTTTCCATGCATTGTCGGACTTGTCGATGCCATTCAACAACCGTTGATATCCCCGTATGTTCTCGCCTGCGGGACACTCCGCCGAACATGGTGGAAGCTGGCTGACATACACCGGACACTTGTGACTATGATCTCCAAATGCAACAATTTTATCGGTTCCAGTCATTTCACTGAATGGCGGAAACACATAGGATGTCGCAAAATCAAGGACTGGATTTGATTCTACCTTCATGAATTATCTCCTGTAAGTCTAAAAGCGGACATGAGCAGACTGATTGAACGTGGTTCTCGCATGACGGTAGCTGTCAATCATATCATCATCAAACCTGAGTCCTGTTTCTTCAAAAAAGCGCTTCCATCCAATCCGGTTAATCC
>CAILXE010000411.1 GCA_903838095.1 uncultured Chlorobiaceae bacterium | reverse complement strand
TTGCCGTATGCGCAACACCCCGGTCATCATCTTCATCAACAAGATGGATCGTGAAGGGAGAAACCCTTTTGAACTGCTTGACGAGCTGGAACACAAGTTGCAGATCAGCGTCCGGCCACTCACCTGGCCGATCAGCCAGGGACAGACATTCAAAGGTGTCTACAACCTTTATAAAAAAGAACTTAACCTTTTTGAGGCCAATACCACCCGCATCAGTGAAAGCATGATCAAGGTCAACGACCCAAACGATCCGGAGCTTGAAAAGTGGATACCTGAAAGTTTCTGCGAAAAACTTCGTGAAGCGGTGTCGCTGATTGAAGGTGTCTATGAACCTTTTCACGTAGAGACCTATCGTGCCGGACATCTTGCTCCGGTATTTTTTGGAAGCGCGATCAATAATTTTGGCGTCAGGGAGCTTCTTGAAACATTTCTCACCGTCGCACCAAGCCCGGATGAGCGGGAAGCGACTGAACGGATCGTTAAAGCTTCGGAAGAGGCAATGAGCGGATTTGTCTTTAAAATCCATGCCAATCTCGATCCAAACCACCGCGACCGCACCGCTTTTTTCAGGATCTGCTCCGGCAGTTTCGAGCGCAACAAGTTCTACTACCACACCCGGCTGAAGAAAAAAATACGGTTTTCAAGTCCGACACAATTCATGGCTAATGAAAAAAGTGTTGTTGACGAGTCATGGCCAGGAGACGTGATCGGCCTCTACGACAACGGCTCCCTGAAAATCGGCGACAGCCTGACTGAAGGCGAGGATCTTCATTTCCGTGGCATACCGAGCTTTTCTCCGGAAATTTTCAAGGCGCTGGAAAATCGCGACCCAATGAAAGCCAAACAGCTTGACAAGGGGGTGCGCCAGCTCACCGAAGAGGGTGTCGCCCAGCTCTTCATCCAGCATGGCACGCGCAAAATCATCGGTACCGTCGGAGAGTTACAGTTTGACGTTATCAAGTTCCGACTGGAACACGAGTACGGCGCACAGTGCGACTTCACACCCCTGCGCTTTCACAAGGCATTCTGGATTACCGGAAACAATAAAGAGATGCTTGAAGAATTTTTGCGCCGCAAATGGAACGCCGTCGCTCGCGACAAAGAGGAGCATCCCGTTTTCTTTGCTGAAAGCGAATGGATGCTCAAAATTGCCAAAGATGACTACCCCGATCTTGAGTTCCATACCACCTCTGAGTTCAAAACCGAAGCTTAAAAAACGGAGACTATGCCTGTTATCGGCAATGAACTTATTGTGAAAATTTGTGTTATGTGTTGAATAAACTTATTGTTTTGGACTGACATGAATAGATTTTCTGCGTTTGCATTACTGATGCTCTGCCTTCTCTGGCCTGCGCTGACAACAGCGGAAGAGGTGAAAGCACAACCGGAAAATCTGACCTCACTTATTGCCGCAGGGTTGGCCAATAATCCTGAACTGAAAGCTTCCGAGTCGCGCTGGCAGATGTTTGCAAGCAAGGTAAAGCAGGCCGGAGCGCTTGACGATCCGATGGTCATGCTGAAGGTACAGAACACACCGGCCAGGGAACCATTGGTTTTCAACAAGGATCCCCAGTCCGCCAGGGTCATCGGCATATCCCAGCAGCTCCCCTTTTGGGGCAAGCGGGGCAATCGCCGTGATATTGCCCGCTACGAAGCAGACTCTTACCGCTGGGCCTTTGAAGAGCGCAAACTTGAGCTGACGCGCATGATCAAGGAGAACTATTACCAGCTCTGGTCCGTTGACAAGCAACTTGAAATCGTCAGCAAAAACCTCAGGATCCTGAATGATTTTGTGACTATTACCGAGTTAAAATACTCTGTCGGACAGGGTGTTCAACAGGATATCTTCAAAGCTGGTTTGGAAAAATCAAAAATGCTTGAGATGCAGATTACCTTGCAGCAGCAACGCAAGAGTCTGGAGGCCTCACTCAACTATCTTCTCTGTCGTCCAGAGAAGACCACGGTCGGCCATGTCACTGATTTCACCCTGCCGTTTATCACCGTCTCTCAGGAACAACTGAACAATACGGCCATGGATCAGCGGGCACAGGTAAAAAGTCTCTTCAGTCTTGAAAAAAAGGCAGAAGCATCCCGACGACTGGCAAAAAAGGAGTTCTATCCCGATTTTAACCTTTCTGCGGAGTATATGATCCGTGACACTGTATCAACAGAGATGGCATCGGATCCGGGCGACAACATGGTGAGCATTGGAGTGACGTTCAACCTCCCTCTGCAGCAGGGAAAACGACGGGCTATGCTGGCCGAATCAACCTATGAGGCGGCAATGGCGACTGAAGAACTTCATTCCTTGAAAAATACCATCTCTTATACCATCAACGAAAGCCTTGTCCAACTGGAACGACGCCGTAAACTTGTTGAACTCTACAAGGGAGGCCTTATTCCACAGGCATCGCAATCCCTTCAATCAGCACTTGTCGGCTACCGGGTTGGCAAGGTGGATTTTCTGACTCTTCTCGACAGCAGAATGACCCTTTTCAACTATGAGCGCGAGCTCTATGAATCGCAGGCCGAGTATATGATGAAACTTGCGCAACTCGAAGCGGCAGTCGGAACTGATCTCACAACAGCATCAGAGACCTCTCTGCATCATGACAACTAACGACATAACTGAATAAACATGGCCCTCAACAAAAAAATCGCACTCCCTCTGCTGGTTTTTCTTCTCGCTTGTGCTGCGGTTGGCGGCTGGTTTCTCTGGCAAAATCAACACTCCGACAAATCCGCAGCCGAAAAAACGACCCTGATAAAGCAGCTCTACACCTGTTCCATGCATCCCTTCATCATCAGGGAGAAGCCTGGCCTCTGCCCTGTCTGCGGTATGGAACTCATCAGAAAAATTGATAACTCAGCAAGCAGCGCACCGCAGACACCAGCAGATATACCTGCTCACGTCTCTCTCTCTCCTGCTCAGCGGGTAATGGCCAATGTTGCTACCGTTGAAGCACAACAGGAGATCCTGAACAAGGAGATCAACGCTGTCGGGATCGTGCAGTACGATCAGTCGCGACAGGCCAGGGTCACCGCATGGGCGGCAGGCCGTATCGACAAACTGCAGGTTAACAGTGTCGGAGCTTTTGTCAGCAAGGATATGCCTGTAGCAGAGCTTTACTCCCCGGATCTTGTTGCTGCACAGCAGGAGTATCTGCTTGCCATCAGGAGCCGCGAACAGTTGAAAGACTCACCATTCCCCTCAATCTCACAGAATGGCGAGGGACTGGTTACGTCGGCCAGAGAGCGACTGAAACTTCTCGGAGTACGGGAGAGCCAGATTGCGACGCTGAAAAAAACCGGCAGCCCTGATATCCGGCTTGCCATCTACTCCCCTTTCTCTGGTATTGTTATTGAAAAAATGGTGCAGCAGGGACAGTACGTCAACAGTGGTGAGGTGCTTTTCAATATTGCCGATCTTTCAACGGTGTGGGTTGAGCTTGAACTCTATGAAAACGAATTCACGAATATCCATATCGGCCAGCAGGTTGACATTCGCTCCCGCTCTTTTCCCGAGAACGTGTTTACTGGCCGGATTGCCTTCATCTATCCCTTTCTCGATCCAAAAACAAGAACCCTCAAGGCCCGGGTGGAAATGCCTAATCCGGGTTTGAAGCTGAAGCCCGAGATGTTTGTCAACGCCAGTATCAGGGTGCCCCTTGAATCGACAATTGTTGTTCCTCTCACCGCCGTCATTGATACCGGAAAACGACAGCTCGTATGGGTGGAAAGCTCTCCGGGGATGTTTGAACCACGTGACGTTCATGTTGGAGAGAAGAATACCGGCAATATCCAGATTTTAGCAGGTATAAATCCGGGCGACAAGGTGGCGGTCTCCGGAGCATACCTTATTGACTCTGAATCTCAGTTGAAAGGCAACAGCAGTGCACCTGACAAGAACACCAGATAACATGAACGATTTCCGACAGGAGCTGCTGCCATGATAGAAAAGATCATTGAATATTCCGCCCGCAACAGGGTCATCATCCTGATGCTCTTCGGCCTTGTCATAACCTGGGGTATCTGGTCAATCTACAAGACTCCTGTTGATGCTATTCCTGACTTGTCCGACAATCAGGTCATCGTTTTTACCGACTATCCGGGCCGTTCGCCTCAAGTGGTGGAAGACCAGGTTACTTACCCGCTTGCCGTCAACCTGCAGGGGCTTCCGCAGGTTCGTGCCGTGCGCGCATCGAGCGCCTTCGGCTTTTCAATGATCTATGTCATTTTCGACGACAAGGCAGACATCTACTGGGCCAGAACCCGCGTTCTTGAGCGCCTGAACTACGCGGCATCACTCCTGCCTTCGGGCGTCGTTCCTGCTCTCGGCCCCGACGGCACTGGTGTAGGCCATGTTTTCTGGTACACCATTGAGGGAAACGGGTACGATCTGGAACAACTCAGAACCTTGCAGGACTGGTTTGTGCGCTACCAGCTTAATACCGTTCAGGGAGTTGCCGAGGTGGCCTCTATCGGTGGTTTTGTGCGGGAATATCAGATTGATCTTGATCCCAACAAGCTCTTTGCGTACAACATCAAGGTCGGCAAAGTGATGGAGGCCATCAAAGCCTCAAACAAGGATGTGGGAGGAAAGCTGATTGAACAGGCTGACGCCGAGTATCTGATTCGTGGAAGCGGCTACGTGAAGTCGAAAGCTGATCTGGAGGATATCGTTGTCGGAGCCGATATGCGCGGCATTCCCGTCTACCTCAAGAACCTTGGTACTGTTCAGATTGGAGGCGCCATTCGACGCGGTTTGCTGGATATTAACGGCAAAGGAGAAGCGGTGGGCGGCATCGTCGTCATGCGGTATGGAGAGAATGCGAAGGAGGTGATTGATCGTGTCAAGCAAAAGATCACAGAGCTGGAAAAGGGATTGCCGCCCGGAGTCAGGATAAAAGTCTCCTATGATCGATCCGACCTGATCATGCGGGCAATCGAAACGCTGAAAAAAAATCTGCTTGAGGAGTCACTGGTTGTCTCTCTTGTTATTCTCATCTTCCTGCTCCACTTCCGTAGTGCCCTTGTCATTGTGCTGACCTTGCCTATTGCGGTTCTGATTGCCTTTATCACCATGAAACTGATGGGGGTCACCTCCAATATCATGTCGCTTGGGGGTATCGCCATTGCCATTGGCGTGCTGGTGGATGCCGGTGTGATCATGGTGGAAAACTGCTACCGCCACCTCTCGGAGATCCCGCCTGAAGAACGGGATGCAAAAAGGCTGGAGATTGTCATCAGTTCAGCCAGGCAGGTCGGTCGGGCGATATTTTTCTCGCTGGCAATCATTGTCCTCTCCTTTGTTCCGGTCTTCATGCTGGAAGGACAGGAGGGCAAGCTTTTCCATCCCCTGGCCTTCACCAAGACCTTCTCCATGATGGGATCTGCCATGATTGCCATCACGCTGGTTCCGGTACTGATGTACTACCTTATGCGAGGCAGGATGCGCCCAGAAAACGCCAATCCTGTCTCCACCTTCTTTATCAAGCTCTATTCGCCGGTTATACGCTGGGTGCTGCGGTGGAAAAAGACAACCATCGCCCTTAATCTTGTGGCCCTCTCCATTGCCGTGCCGATGTTCATGAATCTCGGCTCCGAATTCATGCCGCCCCTCGACGAAGGATCGCTGCTCTATATGCCGGTAACGCTGCCCAATGTCTCCATCACCGAGGCCAAACGCATTATCCAGATACAGGACAGCATCATCAAAAGCGTTCCGGAAGTCGAGCATGTTCTCGGGAAGGTCGGACGGGCCGAAACCTCCACTGATCCCGCACCGGTCTCCATGTTTGAGAGTATCATCATCCTGAAACCCAAAGAGCAATGGCGTGCGGGCATAAAGAAAGCTGACATTGTGGCTGAACTGGACTCCAAATTGCAGCAGATCGGCGTACGCAACGGATGGACCCAGCCGATCATCAACCGCATCAACATGCTCTCCACCGGGGTGCGCACCGACCTTGGCGTCAAAATTTTTGGTAATGACCTGAATGTGCTGAAAGATCTGGCGCTTCAGGCAGAAACCATTCTCAAGCCGATCAATGGCGCAGCTGACGTCGTGGCTGAAAGGGTTACCGGCGGCAACTACCTCGACATCAACATCGACCGGGAAGCTGCCGCCCGTTATGGTGTGAGTGTGGGCGATATTCAGGATGTCATTGAGACCGCCCTCGGTGGCGAGATGCTTTCAACTGCCGTTGAAGGACGAAACCGCTTCCCCGTCCGCCTCCGATACCTGCGCGACTATCGCGACAACATCCCGGCAATCGGCCGTATTCTTGTCGGCAGTATGGATGGAGCCC
>CAILXE010000410.1 GCA_903838095.1 uncultured Chlorobiaceae bacterium | reverse complement strand
GCCTGTGGAACGGGCAATTTCTTGACAGAAATCCTTAACCGGAAACTCACTGTCGTGCAATCACGATACGGTAAAAACCAGCTTGAATACGAACGGTACGCTGTCCTTGCTGTATCCTCTCTCTATGGAATTGATATCCTGGAAGACAATATCAAAGAGTGCCAAACACGGCTTTTTAAAAGTTTTGAGCAACGCTACACGGCACTTTTTAAAGATACAGTTCAACAAGAGTGCTTGACTGGCGTTCAATACATCCTTGAGCGCAACATCATACGCGGCGACGCCCTTACCCTGAAAACGGTTGGCAATAATCCGGAGCCGATTATTTTTTCCGAGTGGTCTCCAGTCAACGGCAGCATGCTTAAACGCCGCGACTTCGCCTTCAAGGAGCTGCTCAACCATCAATCATACAAAGAAACACCCCTCTTCTCAGACACCGGCGAAGACGTGTTTCTCCCAACACCAGTGAAAGAGTATCCCCTGACTCACTATTTAAAGGTTGCCGATGCTGAACAGCGGTAGTTACAATCCTGATGTGCTCACCTGCCTTGCCAACCTGAGCAGCGATGAGGTCTTTACACCGCCACAACTGGCGAACCGAATGCTTGATCTCCTTCCTCGTGGTCTTTGGCAGGATAAAAAAGCAACTTTTCTTGACCCCGGTTGTAAGTCTGGTGTTTTCCTCCGCGAAATTGCAAAACGCTTGGATGAGGGCTTGGAAACTCAGATGCCTGATCGTCAGCAGCGAATCAACCATATTTTTAAGAATCAACTTTACGCTCTTGCCATTACGGAATTGACAGCGCTGCTATCGCGCCGTTCAGTGTACTGTTCCAAAAGCGCCAATAACAGGTATTCCGTTTGCGAAACTTTTGACAATTCATCAGGTAATATTCGATTAGACCATGTTGTGCACAAATGGGAAAATGGGCGCTGCGTCTATTGTGGAGCGAGCCGAGAAACCTATGATCGCGGGCCTGGTCTCGAAAGCCATGCATATTCTTTCATTCACATCGAAAATCCAGAGGAGTTATTCAATATGAAGTTCGATGTCATTATAGGTAATCCGCCATATCAATTGGGCTCTGACGGCGGAACTCGAGATATCCCTATCTATAACAAGTTTATAGCACAGGCAACGAAATTAAACCCGCGTTTTTTATCAATGATCATTCCTTCACGTTGGATGTCAAGTGGGCTGGGGCTATCTGAGTTTCGAAGCACAATGCTCGGAGATCGGCGAATCCGTAAGCTTGTAGACTATCCTGTCGCAAGTGAGGTGTTTACGGGGGTAGAGGTGAAGGGAGGTATCTGTTATTTCCTGTGGGATCGTGATAATGAAGGCGATTGTGAGGTGACAACGATAAGAGGTGACAATACGTTTGGGCCGATAAATCGCAACCTTGGGGAATATGATGTGTTCGTCCGTGACAGCCGAGCACTTAAAATCCTGCACAAAGTTCAGCTTAAGAAAGAGCCCTCCATAACTGAATTGCTATCAGTTGACAAGGAGTTCGGATGGACATCGAACTTTGATGAATTCCATAATGATCGAAGGAGTGGGGATGTGCCGATACATTATATCAGAAAGACTAAACGGGGCACAGGATGGATCAATCGCACGGAAATTAACAAGAGCTCACATTATGTAGATACATGGAAGGTTTTGGTGCCCCAAGCTGGTTCAGACGGTGGTCAGAAAATTCCTGATCGTGTACTTGGTAAACCATTTGTCGCATCTTCTCCGTCGGTGTGTACGCAATCCTACTTGTTCTTTTTTGTTGACTCGGCAAAAAAGGCAGCAAGTATAGAAAGCTACTTGCGTACGAAATTTTTCCGTTTTCTTGTCTCACTACGCAAGATCACTCAGCATGCAACTCGTTCGACATACACATGGGTGCCTCAGCAGTCTTGGGACATTCTTTGGTCCGACGAGGAACTTTACCAAAAGTACAACCTATCAAAAGAAGACATTGATTACATCGATTTGATGATAAGCCCGTTGGAGGCGAAAGATGAGTAAGGAGTTCTTTCCCCCGCGTCCTGACGCCCGCCCAATGATTTACGCCTATGAGGATACCCATCCTCAATATCAGGGATTGCTCAAAATTGGCTATACCACAGTCGATGTGCAGTCACGGGTTGCCCAGCAGTACCCTGTGTTACGACCCGGTGAACTGCCTTATCGTATTCATCTTGAAGAAGCTGCCATGCGTAATGATGGCACTGTTTTCACCGACCATGATGTGCATCGTTTTTTGAGGTATCGGAGCATCAAAAATCCGAACGGCGAATGGTTCGAATGTTCGGTTGCCGATGTCAAGGCCGCTGTTATTGCCTTGCGGTCACGTGAAATAAATGAAGAAAATCGTTCGCTTGATTTTGCCATGCGCCCTGAGCAGGTGGCCGCAGTAGAAAAAACCGCCGCATACTTTACCAGTTTCAGGCAAGAAAACATAAACAAAGCGCCTCATTTTCTCTGGAATGCAAAAATGCGTTTCGGCAAAACCTTTGCATGCTATCAGCTTGCCAAACGAATGGGTTGGGCGAGAGTTCTTGTATTGACCTTTAAGCCGGGAGTTCAGGGAGCTTGGGAAGAAGATCTGAACGGGCATATTGATTTTGAGGGATGGCAATTCATAGCGCGAAACGGATTGTCCTATGAGGAAGCAGATAAACAGCGGCCATTTATCTGCTTCGCTTCGTTTCAGGATTTCCTTGGTAAAAACAGCAGTACCGGCGGTATAAAAACCAAAAACGAATGGGTACATGCTATCAACTGGGATTGTGTTATTCTCGATGAATACCACTACGGGGCATGGCGCGAAAACGCAAAAGAACTCTTTGAAGCTGAAGACCGAAAAGAGATCATGTTCGGAGAAGGGGAGGGCATCGAGTTGTTCGACGAAGAGATCATGCCCATAACCACCGGAGCCTATCTCTATCTGTCCGGCACACCATTCCGTGCTATTGCCTCAGGGGAGTTCATTGAAGAGCAAATTTTCAACTGGACCTACTCCGACGAGCAGCG
>CAILXE010000409.1 GCA_903838095.1 uncultured Chlorobiaceae bacterium | reverse complement strand
CACTCTCGGCACGCAATGCGGCCAACACCTCATCACGCGCTCCGCACTGCGCAATCCGTCCCTCACGCATCTCAACCAAAAGATCGGCCACAGCAAGAATTCCTGGACGATGGGTAATAAGAATCACTGATTTACCGGCACTCCTTAAATCTTTGACTGCCTCAAGCAATGATCGCTCACCTGCATCATCAAGGTTGGCATTTGGCTCATCAAGAACAAGAATCGACGGATTACCGTACATGGCGCGAGCCAATCCAAGCCGCTGCCGCTGACCACCCGAAAGCATTCCCCCTGCCTCACCGATCTGGGTATCATAACCACGCGGAAAACGCAAAATCATCTCATGAATACCCGTCCGTTTTGCGGCTTCAATGACCTTGAAAGAATCAACTTCAGCAAATCTGGCAATATTTTCAGCAATGGAACCATCAAACAACTCAACATCCTGTGGAAGATAACCAATATGGGGCCCAAGTTCCATCCTGTCCCAGCTCTCAACAGGCTCACCATCAATCAGCACCCGTCCTTCCCTTTTCGGCCACACCCCGACTATACACCGGGCAAGCGTTGATTTGCCCGAACCGGAGGGACCAAGCACCACGGTAACTTTTCCCGCTGGAAACATTGCGTCAAGATCAGAGAGAATTGGAGCCTCCCGCCCTTCGGCAGTCGCCGTAAGAGCCTCAAGCCTTATTTCTCCAAAAGGATCCTGATGTTTGGCGCCCGCCTTTCGCTCAGGAAAGTCATCAAGCAATTTCTCAAGACGATGAAATGCCGTTCGAGCCTGAACAAATGGTTTCCATGTGGCCACCACTAAATCGAGTGGCTGCAGTGCCTTTGACATCAGCACATTGGCAGCAATCATCGAGCCAACGGCCATCTTGCCCTCAATAACGAGAAGTGCTCCAGCTCCCAGCGTCAGAGACTGCATACTGTAACGCACAAACTTCGCAAACGCCTGCTGTCGGTGCTGCCGTTCAAGGGACGATTCAGCCTTAGCCAGAGACACGTCATGCAGCCGGAACCATTGACGTCGGAGGTTTCCCGCCATACCCATGGCATGAACCGGTTCAATATTGCGAAGCTTGCTCTGGACAAAACGATACGTGTCGTTACCAGACTCAGCGGCGATCTCAATCTCTCTGACCGAGAGACGGTGCGTCTGCCATGTCACGGCAAGCTGAATCACGGCAAACAAAATAGAGAGCCACCCAAGAAAAGGGTTAAGTAAAAAAATCACGCCGATATACACTGGCGTCCAGGGTGTGTCGAAAAACGCAATCATACCGTTAGCCGTCAGAAACTGGCGGATATTCGTCAAATCTGAAAATGCTTCGGCCACATTTTGCTGTGCACGGTTAAGGTACGCCTCAAAACTGGCCTTGAATACCAGCGAACTCAGCGCCTCATCAAGCCGGACTCCTGCACGCACCAGAATGCGAGAACGGAGCCACTCGGCAAAAGCCATGACCAGAAAGAAAAAAACAAGAAAAAAGGTGACCATCAAAAGGGTCAGTTCACTGCCGCTTTTCATGACACGGCCATAGAGCTGGAGCATGTAGATAGTCGGCGTCAGCATCAGGACATTGGCAATGAGGCTGAATATTCCCACCCACAGAAACTCTCTGCGAAACAGCCAGAGCTGCCGGGACAGGACGCTACGATTAAAAAAATCGGATTTCATGAAGAAACTGTTTCCTGATAAATGTTAAGCTCCGGGTTTCGGGCCGGGAGGTTGCTGCCCCGCAGGTGGCGCCTGAAGTGCCTCCAAAACCTCCTTGCAGGTACCAAAGCGCTGAACCTGACCGTCAACCAGAACAAGCATATGCTCAATAGCTCCCAGAATATTCAAGCGATGTGTTATAACTATGACAGTTGACCCATTAGTCCTCAACAAGCTGACCGCATTCAGCAACGCCACATCGCCCGCTTCGTCAAGGCTTGCATTCGGTTCATCAAGAACTACAAACTTCGGCATATCGTATACAGCCCGAGCCAGAGCCACCCGCTGCCGCTCACCTCCAGACAGAAATGAGCCATCATCACCAATCTGGGTTTCCTACCCCTTCGGGAGATGCTCAATAAAAGCTTCCAGCCCAACCATGCTGCAAGCCTCCCTTACTTTTAGCAGGTCAGGTTTGCCAAATCGCGCCACATTTTCCGCAATAGAGCCCTCAAACAGCTCAACATTCTGCGGAAGATAGCCGATATGCTGCCCAAGCTCCTCCTTGTCCCACTGATAGACATCATGACCATCCAACCGAACCTTGCCCTGCATTGCAGGCCATATTCCTGTCAGCAATCGTGCGAGTGTGGTCTTGCCCGATGCAGAAGGACCAACAATCGCCAGAGAACCTCCGGGAGCAATTCTGAAACTGATTCCTTTAAGAATCTGCACCGGGCTTCTTGGAGCACCTGCTATAACTCCCTCAACAGAAAGCGAACCAGTTGGTGCGGGCAACGCCATCCCTTTTTCTGGCAACGGCAATTCCCTCAGCATACTCTCCAGACGATGATACGATTCAAGAGCACTCTCAATCTGCCGCCAACTCCCTATTATCTGTACAAGCGGGGAAAGCACTCTGCCACCGAGAATAGAGGCGACAATCATGCCTGAACCATGGATCTCACCTTTCAGGGTCAACCAGCAACCCATACCAAGCAACAACGAACTCAAAAGGCTCTGCACCAGCTTGGAGAGAGCTGAATTAGTGCCGGCATGATCTGAAGCCTCTGCCTGCTGAAGAAGAAACTCCTGTTGACGACCCATCCAGCGCTTATGAATATGGTCAAGCATGCCCATTGACTCGATAACCTGAGCATTACGAATAACACCATCAGCATAATTCTGCGCGCCAAGAGCACTGCGGTTTGCGGCCAGAAGGGGCTCACGGATTCGACGTTCATTGATGACGCCAATCCCGAATTGCACCAGCGCACCGGCAACAGCAAACCATCCGAGAGCAGGCGCCATCAAAAAAAGCAGAATCAAAACAAACAAGGCAAGCGGGGTATCGATTACAGCAAGCAACGCATGTGATGGAAGAAATTCACGAATACTTTTAAGATCACGTAACGCCTGCGCACCCCCAGCCGGAATATTCTGGATACGTGCGGTCAAGATCGCGCTAAAAACATGCTCACGCAGGCTCTTGTCGAGTTCCATGCCGGCATCATGCATAATCTGCCTTCGCACCCACTCCAGCGCTTCAAGCAAAATATAGATTCCAACGACAAGAAAAGTAAGCATCAGCAGTGTATTATGACTCCTGCTGTTGACCACACGGTCATATACCTCCATCATGTAGGCACTTGGCGCAAGCACAAGCACATTCACAATGACGCTGAAATAAAAAGTATGCTTGAGAAATGGAAAAAGCGACGCAAGAGCCTCGCGCAGTGGTGATTTAACTTTAACTCCTTTCACAAATGAATCCGCTTTTATGGATATAGTTATGGGCTCATCATATTCTTTGACTGTCAGCCTTAAACAATCAGTTCATAAAGTTAACAATTACGTAACGTTATTCATAACTCACCGGAGTGACTGCCACTTTAATGCTTCGGCATACATCTAAACACAACCGAGTATCACTTACCAGCGCTTCCCTTTGCTTTTCAAGAATTGCCGGGCGCTCTCCAATCCTGACTTTGCGGCTTGCTTCATATCTTCAAGCGCCCCTTTTTCATCACCAAGCTCACTTTTGACCAGTCCTCTTTTATAGAAGGCTTTGGCATATTGAGGATCACATTCAATCGCCATGGTAAAGTCGGCTATTGCGCCCTGATTGTTATTTTGGTTCGCTTTTACAACCCCGCGATTAAAATAGGCTATGGCATGTTTTGGATTGAACTCGATAGCCTTCGTATAATCATTGACAGCGCCCTCTTTGTCGCCCAGATCATTTCTGGCATTCCCCCTGTTATTGTATGCGTCGGCATTTTTGGCCGTTATCCCAATGACTTTCGTGTAATCCTCTATCGCTCCTTTTTTGTCGCCTTTGTCAGATTTGGCAAGCCCGTTCCTGAAGTATCCCTGAACCGCCTGAAGCAAATCCGCAATCGATCCATCTTTATCACCCAGTTTATATCTCGTGACCGCCCGATTATTGTAGGCATCTGCATGATCAGGATTTAATTCAATCGCTTTGGTGTAGTCAGCGAGAGCTCCCTCATTATCCCCAATACGGTCTTTGGCTGCCGCCCGGCTGAAATAGATATTGATAAAACGGGGATTAAGTTCAAGCGCTTTCGTATAATCAGTAACTGCACCAATGTAGTCGCCAAGCTCATTTCGGGCAACCGCATTATTATAATAAGCTTCCGCATAATCCGGCTTGATGTGGACAGCCTTTTCGTAATCCTCCAACGCCCCATTAAGGTCTCCAAGCTCCATTTTTACCGATCCACGGTTATTATAGGCTTTGGCACTATTGGGATCTTGCCTGATTGCTTTTGTGTAATCTTCGATCGCGCCGCTATAGTCGCCTACTGCCGTTTTTTCATTTCCCAGTTTATAATAATTCTCTGGAGCCGGAACAGCAATAATCCTTTGTTGCGCCACAAACATCATGGCAAGAAAAAAAAAGAGAGCTCTGACAATTTTCATGTGATTCATTCATTTGGTGTTTCAATGAACGATAAAATCGTCCATATAACATTTGCTTCAGTAACAACACTGCTGCCCCACATACTGGAAGATAAGTATTTCCTCAGGATTTACGACGTTCTGTGCCAAATGTTAACCACCGACAGCAGCCGTCAATACAGAGGGCCTGAACGGTTAAAACGACATGACAATACAAAAAAATCAGCCAAAATCACCCGAATACACAACAGGAAAGAAGAAACTGATAAAAAAAATCTCACAACAATGGCACATAAATGTCTGAAATTTTATTTTATATTCTTTAATAACCCTTACTTTTTTAGGTATAAAATATTTCAGACTTAAATAATCGTGCAACTGAACACTTCTGCTGATTGTTTTTTGTCCACTGAAGAAACCGCCATGCAATGCGAACAGAGAGCAGGACATCTTCGGCCCCGGTGATCAAGCCATGGATCATTGATACGACACTGAGAGACGGCGAACAGGCGCCTGGTGTTGTATTCAGCGATGCGGAAAAAATGGAAATTGCCAGTATGCTTGCTCATGCCGGCGTCAATGAACTTGAAATCGGTTACCCGGCTATCGGCAATGCTGAACAAAACATCATCAGAAAAATTGCGGCCATGAATCTTCCGATTCGCCTGACCTGCTGGGCTCGGGCAAAATGGCAGGACATTGAGGATGCGTCTCTTTGCGGCACCGATGCAGTTCACATCAGTTTTCCAGTTTCAGCTCTGTATCTGCAACTGATGCAGAAAGATTATGCATGGGTGCAACAACAGTTGCAGGAACTTGTTCCAAAGGCAAAAAAATATTTCAAAACGGTAAGTGTGGGTGCACAAGATGCCACACGGGCAGAGCCTGAACTGCTGAAAAATTTTATACTTGATGCGACAACCTGCGGAGCTGACAGAATACGCATTGCTGATACCGTCGGTATTGCAACACCATTATCGGTGATGAGCCTGATAAGCAGTTTAAAGTCAATAACACCTGCTGCTCTTGAATTTCATGCCCATAATGATCTTGGCATGGCT
>CAILXE010000408.1 GCA_903838095.1 uncultured Chlorobiaceae bacterium | reverse complement strand
GCAGTTATCTGGGAGAGGATGATATTGTTCGTGTCGATGACCGGTATGGACGCCAGTAGTATGTATTGAAGCAAGATTTGCAGCGCATCTTGCGCTTTCCTTTGCTTTGATAGCACGAATAAATATATTACATTTTGAAAGTATTGTTTTGTTGACGGTAACCCTAAACAGCAGTGTAATATGGCTGAAGAAACGAAGACGTCCGGTCAAAATCAGCAAAAACCACGTGATTTTGCTCCAGGGGATTTTTCTACAATCCTTGTTAGTGTAGGTACTCTTATTGACAGTACGATTGAGCCAGTAAGCAAGATTCTTGCCCAGACTCTCGATTCTCTTGCTGTGGTTGCAAAACAAATTCTTGAAGGTGTCAATTCTACACTCGGCGGCAAAAAGTAAGCGTCGACAGGCATTGAAGTCAAGGCTTTGTTCATACATGTTTGCAGGCAAGCTTTTCCGTTATTGAAAGGCTTGCCTGTGCTGTTTTAATGAATGATTCATAAGGATTATGAACGATAAATTTGTTGAGTATCCCTCAAATGTGCCCTACAGCAAAGTGGAGGCAGAAGTTCTGGCATACTGGAATGAGCATGGGATTTTTCACAAAAGCCTCGAAGAGAGGAAAGGGGAGAAAGTTTTCTCTTTTTATGAAGGCCCTCCGACAGTTAATGGCAAGCCAGGGGTTCACCACGTCTTCAGCCGTACCATCAAAGACATTATCTGTCGCTATAAGACAATGCAGGGGTATCGGGTTCCCCGCAAGGCAGGTTGGGATACTCACGGATTGCCTGTCGAGATTGCTGTTGAGAAGAAGCTTGGTTTAAAGAACAAGTCTCAGGTTGTCGAGTATGGTGATGGCGAGTTCAATGCCGAAGCACGGGCGCTCGTCTATCATCACATAGAAGATAATCGGGAGGGTTGGGGAAAGCTGACCGAGCGGATGGGATACTGGGTTGATATGGACAACCCCTACATTACCTGCACGAATGACTATATCGAATCAGTCTGGTGGGCTCTGAAAACAATTTTTGACAAAGGGCTTATCTACAAGGACTATAAAATTGTACCCCAGGATCCTAAATCAGAAACAGTCCTGAGTTCGCATGAGCTTGCCCTTGGGTATAAAGAGGTCAAAGATCCGAGTATTTATGTCAAGTTCAGAATCAAGAACTCTGAAGAGTCCCTGCTGGTCTGGACAACGACTCCCTGGACACTTATCTCCAATGTGGCGCTTTGTGTTGGTTCCGCTATTGATTACGTCAGGGTTGCCAATATCGAGAGCGGAGAGGTGCTGATTCTTGCCAGCTCGCGCTTGCAGGTGCTGCTTGAGAAGAATGAAGAGGGAGAGTCGCTCTGGCAGGTTATTGCCGAACTGAAAGGGAGTGATCTTGAAGGGCTGGAGTATGAGCCGCTTTTCACATACATTCACCCGGAAAAAAAGTGCTGGTACGTTACTGCCGGGACGTTTGTCTCTACTGAGGATGGTACAGGGATTGTTCATATTGCTCCGGCATTCGGCGCTGATGACTATGAAATTGCCAAAAAATATGATTTGCCAATGCTCCAGCCGGTAGCGCGGAACGGCTGTTTTACCGCCGAGGTGAGCGACTATGATGGCATGTTTTTCAAGGATACTGATCCGCTGATTATCCAGCAGCTCAAGGCTGCGGGGAAATTGTACCGCAAGGAGATCATTACCCATACCTACCCGTACTCCTGGCGTTACGATGTGCCGGTTATCTATTATGCGAGAGAGTCATGGTATATCAGGACGACGGCAATAGCGGCGCGGATGGTGGAACTCAACAAAACAATCAACTGGTGCCCTCCCGAGATCGGCACTGGACGTTTCGGCAACTGGCTGGAGGAAAACAAGGACTGGGCGCTTTCACGCGAGCGTTTCTGGGGTTCGCCGCTGCCGCTCTGGGTGTCAGAGGATTTTGTTATTGGTGATGATGCGGCCTCGGGAAAAATGTTTGCCGTCGGATCTGTCGCCGAGTTGCGTGAGGGGTTCATTGATATTGACGGAACACAACTTCTCCTTGGAGAAGCGCTCGACAGAGGGCTGGTTGAGCTTGATCTGCACAAGCCTTTTGTTGACAGGATTTACTTCATCCGGGATGGCAGGCGTTTCAACAGGACAACCGAACTGGTCGATGTCTGGTTCGACAGTGGTTCCATGCCTTTTGCCCAGTTGCACTATCCTTTTGAACATCGCGACCTGTTCGATGCCTCTTTTCCGGCAGATTTTATTGCAGAAGGGGTTGATCAGACCAGAGGCTGGTTCTATACTCTTCATGCCATTGCTACCCTTATTTTTGACAAACCTGCGTATAAAAACCTGATTGTCAACGCTCACATTCTTGACAAAAACGGCCATAAAATGTCGAAGTCAAAAGGCAACGTGGTTGATCCTTTTGAAACGATGGAGCAATATGGAGCCGATTCGCTTCGCTGGTATCTGATGGTGAGCAGTCCGCCATGGAGGCCTAAATCCTTCAATACAGCAGAGATCGAAGAGGAGCAGCGCAAGTTTTTCCGTGCCTTCATCAACAGCTACAACTTCTTTGTGCTTTATGCCAATGTTGATGGATTTACCTTTGCTGAGCCGGAAATTGCGGTTCAGGAGCGCTCCGAGCTTGATCGTTGGGTGCTCTCCTGTCTGAATACTCTGATTGACGCTGTTCATCTGCGCATGGAGCATTATGATATCACCGGAGCCGTTCGGCTTATCAACGATTTTACCATTGACGACCTTTCAAACTGGTATATTCGCCGTTCAAGAAAGCGCTTCTGGAAAAGCGATATGGGCCCGGACAAGATTGCCGCCTATCAGACGCTCTATCGTGCCCTTGAGACCCTGGCCAAGCTGCTTGCTCCGATTACTCCGTTTATTGCCGAGAGGATTTACCTGAATCTGAACAGTATCAGCAGTCATGAATCATGTCTCTCTGTTCATCTTGCAGATTTTCCCCGGCTTGATCTGGAGGCCATTGACCGACCTCTTGAACAACGCATGAAGAAGGCGCAGATTATTACTTCGCTCGTGCGTACCATGCGCGAAAAGGCTTCGATCAAGGTTCGTCAGCCGCTCAAGCGCATTCTGCTTTCCGTCAGTGATGCTGCGGCAAGGGAAGAGTACCGGCAGGTTGGTGATATCATCATGGAAGAGGTCAATGTCCAGAAGATAGAGTACATCGAAGAGGAGGGCTCGGTTATCAGCAAAAAGGTCAAGCCAAACTTTAAGACCCTTGGCCCGAGGTTTGGCAAAGAGATGAAAGCGCTGGCGGAAGCCATACGGATCATGAGCCACAAACAGATTGCGCTGCTTGAAAAAGAGGGAAAACTTTCCCTTGAGCTTGATGGCAAAACATTCGAACTGACGCGTGAGGATGTGGAGATCATGCATGAGGATATCGAAGGCTGGCTTGTCGCCTCCGATGAGGCAAACGGCATCATGGTTGCGCTGGATACGGAGATGAGCGCAGAGCTTGAGATGCTTGGGCTTTCCCGTGAACTGGTGAGTCGTATTCAGGCTCTTCGAAAAGAGAGCGGCCTTGATATTACAGACAGGATTTCACTGACCATTCAGGGCTCGGAAAAACTGCTTGATGCGGTGAGGAGGAATGAAGCATATATTAAAGCGGAAACTCTTGCCACTGCGCTTGCAATAGTAACAGGAGAGATTGCATTCACCACAAAGGAGGAGACGGTCAATGGTGAAATTTGCAGGATACTCCTTGAAAAATTTGATAGCTAATAGTATTATTGAACGCTCTGTTTCTACGGAATTCTGCCAGAACAAGAAAACAAGGTCGTATTATGGTGAAAAAAAAAGAGAGTGCGTCTAACAAAGAGAACGAGATCGTGGATGAGCCTGTTCTGACTAAAACGTATTTAACTAATGAAGAACTCGAACATTTCAGGGTGTTATTGCTGAAACGGCGCGAAGAGGTGCTTCGTGATCTGGATATTCTGCGCTCTTCACTCTCGGACGAGAACGTCGAAGAATCAATTAATTCCAACTATTCCATGCACATGGCCGATCACGGAACGGATACCATGGATCGCGAACAGCGCTTCATGTTTATTGCCCGTGACGAAAAATACATCACCTATATTGATCAGGCTCTTGACAGGATCAGAAACAAGACCTACGGGATTTGTATAAAGTCAGGTAAACCCATTCCGAAAAAGAGGCTTGAGGCAGTGCCGCATACCTCAGTGAGAATCGAGTTCAAGCAGGGTAAAAAGTAGCAGGGGAGGGGAAAGGATCGTTTTATTCAGTTGCAGGGCGGCGGTCAAAGAGGTGCATTCCCAGGCGCACCTCTTTTCGTTTGTTCAGTCATTCTCCTCTTTGTCGGTTGTTGCGTCGTTTACCTGTATCGGATAGTCACCACTGAAACAAGCGGTGCAATAGCTGCATTCCTCTCCGTCAAACGAAGGCACACTGTTCATCAGGCCAGGCATTGAGAGGTATTTCAATGAATCCACACCGATATATTCCCTGATTTGCTCAATCTCCTCTTCAGCATTGTCAAGGCTGTCGAACATGTGGGTGAGCAGTTGACGTTTTGTAGGAAAATCCATCCCGTAAAAGCAGGGATTGGTTATCGGAGGCGAACTGATGTGCAGGTGAATGGCTTTTGGGTCGGCTTCACGAATCAGTTTAATCAGCATTTTTGCCGTTGTTCCCCGAACAATTGAGTCGTCTACAAGAATGATAGGCCTTCCCAACAGTACCCCGCGCACAATATTATACTTTGAACGTACCTTGATGTCGCGGCTGTGAATGCCCGGTTGAATAAACGTTCGTCCCACATAGTGATTACGGATAAGGCCATGTTCAAACCTTGCCGGTCGTTCCATTTTGAGACTTTCGCGAACAAAACCAAGTGCGGCGGTATTGGATGAGTCGGGTACGCTGACCACAGTCAGCTCCTTGTCGCCATCCTGATGTTCAATGGTCGACTCTCTGGCAAGATTTTTTCCGAGATTGCGCCTCACCTTGTCGACAGAATGGCCAAAAATAAAACTGTCGGGACGGGAGAAATAGACGTACTCAAAAATACATCGTGCCTTGCGTTCCGAGGGTGGAAGAAAAAGCGATGTTGTTTTTTCGTTTGTGACTGCCAGATGATCAATCAAAAGAATTTCACCAGGCTCAATATCACGAATGTATTCCGCCTGGATGATATCGAAGGCGCAGGTTTCGCTGGCAACAATATAAGCAAGCTCTCCAGTGAGAGGATCCACCTTTTTGCCGAGCGTAAGTGGCCTGAATCCAAAAGGGTCCCGTGCAGCAATTAACTGGTTATTGGCCAGCAGTACCATGGAGTAAGCGCCCTTGACCTGTAAAAGAGCATCGTAAAGCTGGTGTATCGGCTCTTTTTCACGGCTTCGTGCGGCAAGGTGCGGGATGATTTCGGTATCCGAAGAGGCCTGAAAGATAACGCCCATTTCGGTAAGTTCACGCCGCAGGGCACGAGAGTTGGTCAGGTTGCCGTTATGGGCAATTGCCAGACTTCCCGAACGATAGGTGAGTGAAAAAGGCTGGATATTACTGATGGACGATGCCGATCCAGTCGTGGAATAACGGTTGTGGCCGATTGCAGCATATCCTCCGAGAGTTTCAAAGATGGTTTCATCCCTGAACACCTCAGCCACGAGTCCCATGCCTTTGTGCTGCTTGAAAAGAGTTCTTTTTTTAACCTTGTTGTATTCAGCTACAACGATACCGGCGGCTTCCTGTCCTCTGTGCTGAAGTGAGTACAGTCCATAGAAGGTATCTTCCGCGGGAGTTTTTGAATTAAATACACCGAAAACCCCACACATAAGCAATGATATGTTAAAGTTGAGTAAAACGGCAAACAACCTTATAATGGCGAATGAACATAACGAATTCAAATGGTAAATTGAAAAAAATCGTTGAAGTTCTGATTGACGATGCCTGACAATCTCTTCTCTTTTTCAATAACCTGTCGTTGTGATGTAAAAAAAACAAATAATTTGTTTTATCAGGTTTCGTATCTCAATCTCGTCCGGCGTTCGGGAAAAAAATTATATTTTGCACCATCAAAAGTATCAAGAAGACAATCACAGGCACTGAATTCAATTAACTCTTTTTAAAGCTCACATGGTATTACAGACAAAAAAAGCCACAACCCCGCCGGGTATAGCGATATGGGTTCCCGTTACCCTGCTGTGGGGCACTGTTTTTTACTGGACATCGATTTTTATGCTGCAACAGGCATCGGCCAGACTCGGAGAGGGAAATTTTCATCCTTCAGGAAGTGAACAGTTCAGTGTGTATGGTATTCAGGTCGTCGTGCTGATCATTTTTGCGCTTGTTGCCATGATGGTGAAGGGGACGCTTGATCCGGGCGGCAAAAAACAGATACAGCGGTGGCAGAACCTTTCTGACGGAAAGGGGGAGAAAATTTTTGTCTCTTTCGCGGGCAGTCTTGCAACCAGTTTTTTCTTTACTGGCCTTACCGCAATCACTTTTCTTGGAAGTTCAGTGTTTCTTGGCCTTCATGTCGCGTTGACTCTTCCGGTTGTGTTGCTTGCAGGGTTGTTTAATGTTGCTGCCGGTATAGCAGCCTCACTGCTTGTCGGTTTGATTTTTTTGATAGCAAAAGTGGGTGCCAAAAAGTGATGAGAAGTGCTGGCTGTTTGCGGAGGGATGACAGAAAACAAAAAAGCACAGTCGATGACTGCGCTTTTTTGTTCTTGTCCGTGGAGCTAAGGAGACTCGAACTCCTGACCCTTTGCATGCCATGCAAATGCTCTACCAACTGAGCTATAGCCCCTTATGTCGCTCTAATTAAAAGAAAAAAAACTTGTT
>CAILXE010000407.1 GCA_903838095.1 uncultured Chlorobiaceae bacterium | reverse complement strand
CGTTGCGCAAGCTTCAAGCTTGAGGTCGATCCCCCGGCGACCATTTTTGAGTATACCGATTTCTATGGAAATCATGTCAACCACTTCAACCTTCTCCAGAGCCATAAACGGGTGAAAATTGTTGCCACCTCTGTGGTCGAAACAGGCATGGGCACCTCTGCTGCCAGTGAGGATGAGGATATCTATCTTATGGACTTTTCGTGTCAAAGCAGGTACGTTCATTTCGACCAGGCGATACGCGATTTTACCGCTTGTTTTGCAACAGATCTTGACAGTTTTCAGCTTGCTGAATCTATCTGCCGCCACATTAACGACACATTCATCTACGAACCCGGCGTGACCGACGTGCACAGTACCAGTGCCGTTGTTATGGCTCTTGGTCGAGGAGTTTGCCAGGATTTTGCCCACATCATGCTTGCCGCCTGCCGCTACCTGAACATACCGGCTCGATACGTCAGCGGATACCTCTTTGGAGGAAGTACACCGGACGGACGGGATGAAGCAAGTCACGCATGGTGCGAAGTCTATTGCGGCAAAGAGAAAGGGTGGATCGGTATGGATCCAACCCACAAAACCCTTTTTGTTGACGAACGCTACATCAAAATCGGTTCCGGCAGAGACTATGATGACGTGCCTCCTGTACGCGGCACCTATAAAGGCAACGCCAAAGAAAAACTCAGCGTATCAGTGAAGGTAAGCTCGATGGAACAAGTATATTAAGCAATAAAATTTTCTTCGGGATAATGTCAATGACACTTCGCCTGCAGCATGGCCTTCGCAAATGGTGGTTATTTGTCTTGATCATCGGGTTGATCATTTCGATTGTTTTTGCTCTCCTCATCCCATGGAACATCTCACAACTCTCTTCTCACCCTCATCCTGCCCGGAGTTATAGTGAAGCCTTGCATCTTGTCAATATCCTTCGAGGCAAGGAAAAGCAGAAGATGAATCCGGTCGGTCAGCTTCAGTTAATGACTCACAACAAAATAACAGAGCGCGCCATTATTCTGGTTCATGGCTATACGAGCTGTCCAGAACAATTTCACGAATTGGGACAACGTTTTTATGATGCCGGATATAACGTGCTGATTGCACCCCTGCCGCATCACGGCCTGGCAGATCGTATGACTGAAGAACAAGGAAAACTTACCGCAGAAGAACTTGCGGATTATGCCGACCGAACTGTTGATATTGCCCGGGGACTTGGCCAGGAGGTCGTTATGATTGGCCTTTCAGCCGGTGGGGTAACCACTGCCTGGGCAGCACAAAACCGGCACGATATCGACCAGGCCATTATCATTTCTCCGGCATTTGGATTCAAAAAAATTCCGACATTCCTGACCGGGGCCACCATGAATATCTATACTCTGTTGCCCGACGCTTTTGAATGGTGGGATCCAATACTGAAAGAAACAGTGCCTCCACCATACTCTTACCCCCGTTATTCCCGTCATGCTCTGGTTGAAATCCTTCGCCTCGGTTTTGCCACCCGGGCGGGAGCACTTCACAATCCTCCGGGAGCAAAAAGAATAACCGTGATACTCAACGCCAATGACACAACAGTCAATAACGAGTTAACACAAGAAGTAGTAAAAACCTGGCACGCACAAAAACCTCAACTGAGTACTTATGAGTTCGAGGCCTCACTGAAGCTTCCTCATGACATTATTGATCCATCAAAAACAAACCAACGGGTTGATATCGTTTACCCTCGATTGATTGAGCTGGTCACACGTCCGTGAATAATTTATAATAAAGCAAAACCTATTTTTCCATTAATAAACGCGGCGCCGACATTAAGAGCGGCATTGACCGTGCCCTGAGCCAAAACAAGTGTCATTCCTTCGGAGGCCGTAAGAACAGATGCCATCGCAAGCTTCTGCTGATTAAGCAATATCTTTGCCTCCGCCTCTGAAATTTGACCCAATGCAACACCCTCTGTGATCATTTTCAGCGTAATGGCAAGTTTCTCACTTTCAGCCTTCAGGTACTGCTTGACAACCTCATATTTTGCTCCCGCTGCTATTTTTGCTTCCTCGAACATGCTGTCACCAAGATTACTCAAGGTCATATCTTTTTTCTGCATAGCTTACCTCCTTAACACAGATTGTTGATCAATACTCTTGTCACCGCCTTGCTTTTTCAACCTCCAGACTTTTTGCAGCAGAAATAACCTGATTAATATTCTTCTGATTAATCTCAAGCGTCATCAATGGTATACCTTTTTTGACATTTTCTGGCAAGCTGTGCAAGTACTTCATGCTCGTAACATCAGCATCTGTACCATCACCAAGAATGGCTAAACGAATATTGTGAACAAGATTTTCAGTCTTGACATTTTCAGGAGCGCCCTTGACCCTGGTTTCCAGACGGAGCAATTCCTGGTCGATGTCGTCATAAAATCTTTTTGAACTCTTCAGAGAAGCGGCATCAGTCCCAAAGTTTCTTTTCAGGGAGGCAATAAAAATATCAGTTTTTTTCTGAATGACCGCCAAACCCTGATCGGTACCCTCATCATAACTGGATATCTGGGGAGTGACACTGCAAGCTGTCACAAAAGCAAGCATGATCACATAAGAGAGGCAAACAAAAAAACGACCACCGGGAATTGATGACAAGCGTTTCATAGACGGCTCCTTGATAAAAAATTTTAGTCTGTGACCATTTACGACTATTATTTTGCCGGGGTAGTTGAGGAGGCGTTGCAGAAGATGCTGATTGACACGGTGAAGTCACTAACCACCTCGAAAAACGCCTTTTCAACTTTTTTTATAAACAATACGTGATTGCATTCCGTTCCCGCTTCACGACTATCGCGTTCAAAGAACGTTGCAAAAAGAATTCGGGTGGCTGCGATAACAACTTGTGTTTTCTTCACTTCAATATCGGGAGGCTGCCTCTTTTTTCAAAAGTTTTTGCCGCTCCCCGCCGAAAGCAGCGGGGAATTCAACCCTGAGAAATTAAAACATAGAGACTGTAAGATATTATAAATGAATAACATCCTTCGCTTAGACAAGCTTCACTTCTGGAGCGCCTTACACTGCATAAAAAAATCACGCAAGCGGTGTGTGCCATAAAGAGGGGCGATGAAGTCTACACGGCTGAGCGTCGTCGCAAAGAGAGCGACATCGTGGATATCGCGATTGAAAAGACCAACTGCGCCAACCAACCCGTCAGCCGCCCAGAGTGGGAGCGGAAAAACAATTGGCTTTGTTTGAGCAAGTTCAATCGCCAGATCAACCATTTCAAGGTAGGTAAAAACTTCTGGTCCGCCGACTTCAACCTCTTTTGCTGTGCCGTCGACCGCATCAACACAAACTTTGGCAAGGTCAGCGCCATGAATGGGATTTGAGCGCTGGAAACCCTCTCCGACCATAAGCATGAATCCACTGCGTGCCCTTGCAACAAACTGCCCTATCTCTGAATAATAGCCTGTCGGACGAATAATGGCAGACTCAATCTTTGCAGCTTTCAGCTCTCTGACAAACTTCTCATGAGCCTGTACGTTCGGGATATTCATCATCCGATGTGCATCAAAAACTGATACATAAACGAATTTTTTTACTTTGGCCTTCAGCGCCACCTCAAGGAGATTCATGTTCGCCTGATAGTCCACCTCAAAAATCGTATGAACAAAATCAGGCTTGATCATGCCAAGAGATGAAAAAACGACATCAATGCCATCACATGCAGCAGCAATAGTTTCAGGCTTTGTTGCATCGCCAACGACAACCTCATCAACCAGATCCTCAAGAGCAGGTGCAAAATAGGGGCCGGGTTGCTTGACCTTGTCCGGATGACGCACCAGAGCGCGTACCCAATAACCACGGCTTTTGAACTCCTGCACTGCATAGCGACCGAGATAGCCGGTTGATCCGGCCACAAGTACTTTCTTCATTGTTTGGCTGATAAGGTTGAAAAATATTCTTGAACTGT
>CAILXE010000406.1 GCA_903838095.1 uncultured Chlorobiaceae bacterium | reverse complement strand
GGAAGAGTGCCAGGTTTATTCTCCGCATGGTATTTACGCCAAAGGCGATGCGCTCTATCATCAGGCGCTTGGTGAAGTTGGAGTGGTCCGGGAAAAGCAGGCAACCGGCAGTGGCGCTTTCGTGATTATTGTCGAATTCAGTAAAAGTGGCAGAAAACAGCTTCTCGAAAACGTGCAGATCAATGCCGTAAACGGAAAAAGTTCGGAAAGCGTTACTGATATTATTAAACTTAAACTAAGACGTTAAGTCTGAAGATTGTCGATCTTTTAAAAGGGGGTGAATTTACATTGGTCAGTGTGCAGATAAATGATAATGAATCTATCGATAAAATGTTGAAGCGCTTCAAGAAGAAGTATGAGCGTGCTGGTATTTTAAAGGAGTTTCGTGCAAACGCATACTTTGTTAAACCTTCAGTAGATGGCCGTTTAAAACGATCAAGAAGCAGAAGGAGAGCCCAGCGGGCAAACGAAGAGCGCAATTCATGATCATGATGATCTGAAACGTTATGCAAGGCAGCTCCTTAACGGGAGTTGCTTTTTTTTTGTCAACACCAACTTACTGACTCATGCGAGTTTTCAAGGGTGAAGTTACAACCTTGCCGCCGGACAAGTCGATCTCCCATCGGGCGGCTCTTATTGGCGCCTTGTCCGAAGGAACGACGGAAATAACCAACTTTTCCGGAGGGTTTGACAATCAGTCGACCCTCGGTGTCCTGAAAGATGCCGGAATAAAGCTTCAGCAGGAAGAGACAGAGGGCGCTTATGGGCGTCGTATCAGGAGAGTTGTGCTCGAATCACGGGGGCTATGGAGCTTTCAGCCGCCATCGGCTCCGTTGATGTGCAACAACTCAGGCAGCACCATGCGCATGTTTGCCGGTATCCTTGCTGCCCAGCCCTTTGCAAGCGAGCTGATCGGCGACAGTTCGCTGATGAAGCGGCCCATGAAAAGGGTTGCCGATCCGTTGCGCCTGATGGGCGCCGATATTGAACTGTCACCCTCAGGAACTGCGCCAATACTGATCAAGGGGACAAAAGATCTCAGGGCGATTGAGTACCGGCTGCCTGTTCCCTCAGCGCAGGTTAAATCACTGGTGGCCTTCGCCGCCCTTCATGCCGAAGGCGAAACCCGAATTATCGAGCCAGTACGCTCCCGTGACCATACCGAAGTGATGCTTGGCCTTGAAAGCATCGAATGCAACGGCGAAAAAGTTATTGTGGTGCCCGGCAGAAAAACCGTTGCCGCCAAGCCATTTCTTATTCCGGCCGATCCATCAGCGGCATGTTTTATTGTTGCACTCGGCCTCCTTGCCCGTGGGTCAGAAATTATCATCAGGGATGTCTGCCTCAACCCCACCAGAGCTGCATTTCTTGGTATCCTTTCAGAAGCCGGAGCGGGGTTATCAATTGAAAACCAGCGGGTGATCGGTGGCGAAACCATTGGTGACATTCTTGTTCAGAACAACGCAGGTCTTGAACCTCTTGCCATCAGTGATCCACAGCTTGTTGCCTTTATCATTGATGAAATACCGATGCTGGCCGTACTTTCTGCCTTTGCCTCAGGCAGGTTTGAGCTGCATAACGCCGCAGAGCTGAGAACCAAAGAGAGCGACCGGATTAACGCACTTGTTGTCAACCTTCAGCGCCTCGGTTTTGAGTGCGAGCAATATCCTGACGGTTTTGTGGTCAAGGGGCGCAAAATGACCCCTTCAAGCACCGTTGTCGTTGAGAGTTTTGACGATCACAGGATTGCCATGAGCTTTGCCATAGCCAGCAAGGCAACCGGATGCGCCCTCGACATTACCGATATTGATGTGGTTGGCGTCTCGTTCCCTAACTTTTTTGAACTGCTTGAAAGTCTGGAAGTGAGCTGATATGCTCAATCAGAGCGCGGTTGAACGCTTCGGGCTGTTCCATGTTCGAAATATGGCCAGCCCCGGCCAGCAACCGGAGCCGAGAGCCCGGAAGATGAGCATGGATGCTTTCAGCCGTCTCCTTTGTGGTGAGTTTGTCCTCCTCGCCGTTCAGCACCAGCACAGGGCAAGTGATACCTGCCAGGAGTGACGTTGCATCAAAACGAGCCATGATTGCCCGCATGGCTCCGTTGATGACCACTGCGGACTGCTTTGTTATCATCTCTTCAGCCTGTGCGACCAGTTCCGGCATTCTGGTATCGGTGCCAGCAGTAAAGTAATTCGGTATCATGCGTTCTGCCGCCTCTTTGGCCCCCTTCATTTCCACAGCGCTGATAAAATCAGCCCGTGCCGATCGAGCGGCTGGAGCATCAGCTTCAGCACGGGTATCGCACAGCACCAGCGAAGCAGTTTTTTCAGGATAGAGTCGACAGAATTCAAAAGCCTGATATCCACCCATCGAAAGGCCCACCACCGCTACCTTCTCCACCTTCAGTGAGTCAAGAAGTGCAGCCAGCTCATGGGCATAATCGGTAAACGTCCAACGCTCTTGTTCCGGGGAGCCATCAATACCAAAGGAATTCGGCGCTATAACGGTATAACCAGCCTTGCCAAGCGCCTCAATCTGTGGTTTCCACATCGCAGCAGAGAGCGGAAAAGCGTGCAAAAAGAGAATGGCATGTTTTTGAATACCACTCTTTGCTGTGTTTGCCTCAAGGTATGTCAGCATCAATCAGTTTTCCTTGGCTTTTGTATGCCCCTTGATATCCCTGATAATACTGTTTGCCTCATTAAGAATTTTTTTTGCCTCGTCACGGGCCGTGTCGATAATCTCCTGTGAACGGGTTTTTGCATCGTTGTTGTAGACGCCGTCAAGTTCACTGCTTTCGTATAAGTCAGTAGCCTTGTCGAGCATACTTTTCACCTTGCCGGAGATAATCTGCTGCGTCTCTCTTCCCTTGTAAGGGGCAAACAGCAAGCCCATAACGGTTCCCACTGCTGCGCCAATAGCAGCGCCCCAAAAAAGCCCTTTGTAAAACTTGTCCTGTTGTTCCATAGTGCTATGATGTTTTGGTTTATACTCAATATAAAGATAAAGTGCGGAATGCTCTTTGCCTTTCGTGACTTTTTTGGACAAAAGGGCAATCGGAATTCAGGGTTATGCCTGGCTGGCTGATTTTCACCATCTATTT
>CAILXE010000405.1 GCA_903838095.1 uncultured Chlorobiaceae bacterium | reverse complement strand
TACATAATATATGTTATACAACAAATAACTAAAGAACGAAACGCTCTATCTTTCCTCAGTATGTTCAGTAGAATTCTTACCATTCAGAATAACTTTGAGAATATTTGCTGAATGAGCATCACTCCCTTTATGGGTATACAAGCCTTTTGACTCAAAATCTCTTGCTGCATTTTGTACATGTGAACCATAAATGCCCTTAAAACTTCCAATGTTTGCCTGGAATCCGCATTGAAGCTCGCATAGATATTTTAGCAGAGCGTCAGGAGCCAGGTCCCCGGAGTTTTTTCTGGTGGCAGGTATAAACCATGGCTTGCGGGCTTCATCAGGATTGAAAGCTCCATGAAATAGGCCGCAGCGTTCCGGGTGTGCCACAATGGGGATATATCCTTTGCAAACAATCTCAAAAAAAACATTCTTGACAAAGTGAGGCAAAGCCTGGTCAGGGATTTCGATCAAAAGATATGAGGTACCTTGCATGAGAAGAGGCTGATTGAGGTAATGCAGAAAATATTCATCAAGGTAATATTCCCTGCCTACAAGAAGATGTAATGCTATTCCCTCTTCATCAAGAACTGTTTGTAATTTTACGACTTCGTTTAAGACATCTGCCGTTGTGGCTTCATAAAGTCCTTTAATTAAATGAGGAGTACAGTAGACTTGCCGGAAGCCCGCTGCAGCAAGTTGTATGGCCATATCAACTGACTCACCTATACCCTGCGACCCATCATCAATACCTGGAAGAATATGACAATGATAATCCGTTAACTGAGAACGAAGGAAAGACGGTGAATCGTTGGACAGCATATCTATTGCTTTCTCTTTTTGTTCAGAAGATCCTTTTCCCGCCCGTAACCATAGTCATATCCATAATTGTATCCATAGTTCATGCCATTCATGGTCTTGTTATTAAATACAAAACCGGCAACGGGTGCATGGGCGCTGGAAAGAAGTTCCCGAATGCGAAGAGCCGCTTTGGAAGGCACTCGAGCACTTTCCATAACAAGAAGTACTATATTTGCAAGAGATGTCAGCACCACAGTATCTGCTACAGGCAAGATTGGTGGAGCATCAATGATAATCTGGTCATACATCCCCCTGACTCGCTCGATCAGTTCACGCATTGCGGAAGAACCCAAAAGTATTGATGGATTTGGGGGAGTGGTTCCCGATGGTAAAAAACTCAGATTTGGAATGCTGGTTTGGTGCAGAACGTCTATAAGATTGACATCGTTAACCAGTACATCTGACAGGCCCGGGGCTTTATTGATCTCCATCCATTTATGCAAAACTGACTTATGCATATCACAGTCGATCAAGAGCGTTCGTACACCGGTCTGGGCCATGATAACAGCAATATTGCTGCTTATGGTACTCTTTCCCTCACCAGGAAACGCACTGGTTAACATAATGACCTGCTTGTTCTGATTGATGGTTGAAAAATGAATCCCCGTTCTTACGGCACGGAATGCCTCGGTCGCTGCCGACCTTGGATCGGTGTGAGCGATGATAGCAAAATTGGCTGAATTTTGTGGATTGTCATCATTACTTCCAATATGCGGAATGGTTGCAAGGTGGGTAAATCCGAGCAATTTTTTCGCTTCCGCCTCATTTTTAACACTGTCGTCAATATATTCAGCATACAGAGCAAGTCCGCAACCCGTCATGAGCCCAAACAAAAGACCAATAGCAAGATATTTAAGAATTTCTGGTTTGATCGGCACATCTGGTGTAATGGCAGTATCAATGATATTGATGTTGCTTATGGTAGATGCTTTGGAGATCCGAGCCTCCTCATGCTTCTGAAGCAAAAAAGTATAAATGTCGGCACTAACTTTTGCAACACGAGTATAGCGTGCCAGATCGCGTTCCTCAACAGGAATCTCTCTCATCTTCTGCTCGTATTTTGCAAGCCGAATAAGAATATCCGACTCCTGCTTTGACATGTTATGAAGTGCTGTTTCATACGTTCCTCTGATTTTGCGTTGAAGCTCGTCGATCTGCGCCTGAATGGTCTGTACTGCAGGATGGTTCATCGTGTATTCCACAAGCAAAGAGCGCTTCTGAACTTCAAGTTCCGAAAGCTGTTTGGCCATATCCGCAACGAGTGGATCATCCTTCATCACCGCAGGTGAATATGATTTTCCTTGGGAGAGACTCTCCTGCTGTGAGGCTAATGCAAACTCTATCTGCTTTTTTTGGAGGTTGATACCTGTCCGATCTTTTTCCAGTTCCGAAAAACTTTTGATTAACTCTTGCGCTTCTGAATCGAGAAGCACAACGCCACTCGAACTTTTGTATTGCTGTAGTGCCAGTTCGGCCTTATTCAAGTCATCCTTGATCCCCTGTAGCTGCTCTTCAATAAAGTTGACCGAACGACTTGCCTCTTGAGTCTTAAAAATCAAGCTTTTGTTCAGATAAATCTGAACCATGGTGTTCACAATTTTGCCCGAAAGCTCAGGATCGGTGTTCTGACATGAGACACTGATAACATTCGTCAGTTTTGCAGCTTCGTTCACCGTTGTGGCCTCACGCAGATCCTCAACCACTTTATTGAAGTTGAGATGGGTCAACTTGAAAGAGTCTCCTTTTTTCCCCTTGATTTTCGCTTGCAAAGTAAGTTCTGAACTCCAAAAAGGAAGGTTACTTTTTCCAATACCAAGTTTTCTGCCATTATCATTTTCAATCACATAGGTATCGGAACCGGTCAATGTCAGCAAGTAATAAGAGCTTGTGTCATTAGACAAAAATGTCATAACCCTGCATGAGGCGTCGGACGAAGATGGTTCAATCTGCAAGTCAAGATGAAGCTCTCTTACCACCTGTTCAGCAATTGTACGTGATTTCAGTATCTCCATTTCCGCCTCTACTGGCGAAGTGCTCCCCGGCATGAGTACCTCATTGATGTCAAACTTGGCAGTCTCCTCCTTTACATACAGGGTAGACGTTGCCTCATAGACAGGCTTTATCAGAAAGGTATAAAGCAATGCCGGGACGAACACTACCAAAAAACCCGTCATAAAAGCTTTCCAGCGACGTCGGAGAGTATTGATAACATCGTAAAGATAAATATCCTGTTCCTGTTGAGGCTGATTTTGAGTTAGGGACATTACTGAGATAAGTTTCAGTTGGAAGAGTGAAGATTAAAGACTATAAGTCATTTTTTCAGGTACTTGATGTTCACAAAAGGCTGCAACATGTAACTTACAGCCTGAAGGGATGGCAAAATCTCGGCAATAACTTCATTCCAGTTTCCACCTGAACTTTTTGGAACATAGACAATATCCCCCTCCTGAAGCTGGATAGGAACTGTTTTCCCGCGAAGTACAGGATCGAAATCGACAACAATGAGTTCACCCTGCGTTGGAGTGAGAGAGCGGATGATTCTGATATGCCGGAAATCATATCCCATATCACGCAATTCTGCGGTTGCAATAGCTTGTGCAAGGTTCATGCCGCCAGGGAAGATAGTGACCGGGCCGGGTTTCTTGACAGCTCCAAAAACAAATACCTGTCTGTTGCGGTACTCTGCAATCTCTACCACAACCACAGGGTTATTGAAGAATTTCTTCATAACATTAAAAATCCGGTTTCGTGCCTCTGAAATGGTCAACCCACCCACTTGAACTTCACCTGCAATGGGTATCGAGATATATCCCCTGCCATCAACTCTGTGGCCAGGGATGTTGTTGGCTACCATAAACTCAGGTTTACTGTTAATGTTGATATACAGGACATCATTTGCGCCAATCACATAATCAGCGGGCTGAAAAGGAAGATTTTGAGACAATGGCGCATTGACCATTTCTCGTATACCAGCAGGTTTTTCTCCAACAGGTATTCGGGTACCCGCCGGAAGATCAGCGTATGTTGCGCATCCGGATAAATACATTGAAAGAAGCAGAATCAATGGAAAAACAACAAGACGAAGCATCTTAAATATTATAAACGTTAATAAAGCTTTAGCAGTGGTTCTGGATAATTTTTCAAAACAACTACCCCGCAGCAGAGCTACGGGGTATGAGTTCATGTTGAGGATACATCACGAAGTGCAACTTCGAGGAATATATCCTGTAGCAATGAAACAAAGGGGTTATATATTTATAAATAAATGCGACAATTACTTTGCCATTAGTTGTTAAACTGATCAAACAGACAACCAATAAATAGCATTTATTGGTAAAGCATTAAAAGATAATAAATTAAAACACTTTTATCGTAACCACATTTTCCCAGTCAACGATAGCCACAGCAGCTCTTAAATCGATAAATTTATTAAAAGCCATCCAGCGTTCAAACTTGAAATAAGCACCCTTCAGGCCAACATAGGATTTAAATCTTCTATTCAAAGGCACCTTAAGAACCGGCTGTCCAGGATCGAAATCGCGTGGATGAAAATAACTCATCTATAGTGGACCCCGATTTTTAGACAGTGGTTTAAGTTGTTAACTTGCCCCAAAATGCGCAGATAATGACAAAAAAGACACAAAAAATTTTCAGCAGTGATTTTATTCAAATAATTGTTTTGCGCAAGATTGATTCCGTTTAACTTCTAATATTTAAAAGAGATGTTTAAAGAATATCCCAGTAATGAGATTCAAACACTCAGGCTTGCCGCTGAAAAGGGATCGGCAGAGGCTCAGTTTCATCTTGGGGAGTGTTACTTAACTTGTCAAGGTGTTGCACAAGACTATGCTGAAGCTGTGAAATGGTTTAAGCTTGCGGCTGAGCAAAGATTTGCAAAGGCTCAGTGTAATCTCGGGAACGCATATAGGACGGGGCAAGGTGTCGCACAAGAC
>CAILXE010000404.1 GCA_903838095.1 uncultured Chlorobiaceae bacterium | reverse complement strand
TGTTGAAGGACACGTTGCCGCCAGAGAGTGGTTTACGCATAACAATATCGACATGCTCATCAACATGATGGGCTTTGGTTTTGTTGGCGGCCCTGCCGGTGCAACCACTCCAGGTGCATCATCAGCCGCTCGCGAAGAGATTCTCGGCAAGATCAATGCACCCTATGTCGTCTCCCAACCCCTCTTTATTCAGGACTTTACCTCCTGGAAATCACAAGGCGTGGTGCCGCTGCAATCGGCCATGACCTATTCGCTCCCTGAAATGGACGGCGCTGTCTGCCCGGTAGTACTCGGAGCCATCAAGGATGGACGTCTGCAAACCGTTCCGGATCGACTGGACAGACTTGCCGGACTTGCCAAAAAGTTCTCAGAACTGCGCCAGGTTCCCAACAAGGATAAAAAAGTTGCTCTGGTTGTCTACGACTATCCACCGGGTATGGGTAAAAAAGCCAGCGCTGCCCTGCTTGATGTGCCAAAAAGCATTTACAACATTATTCTGACGCTTCGCGCCGAAGGGTACAATGTCGGAGAGTTACCTGAATCTCCTGAAGTGCTGCTTTCAATGCTCGACAAAGCCACCGATTACGAAATTCAGGCTCACGAGCAGGAGTGCTTTGCCATAGACCGCGAACAGTTCAACAGCATCACCAGCAACAGAGAGCGCGAACGAATCGAGGGTCGCTGGAGCGGTTTCCCCGGAGAAATTGCCCCAATCAAACCTGACAAACTCTTTATCGGAGGCATTACTCTCGGCAATATCTTTATCGGCGTGCAGCCCCGTCTTGGTATTCAGGGCGATCCGATGCGACTGCTGTTCGACAAAGAAAACACCCCGCACCATCAGTATATCGCATTTTATCGCTGGATCAGCCGCATCTTTGGAGCCCATGCTCTGGTGCACATTGGCATGCATGGCACAGCGGAGTGGATGCCTGGCCTGCAGCTTGGCGTCACTGGCGACTGCTGGTCTGATGCACTGCTCGGTGAGGTTCCCCATTTCTATATCTATCCGATCAATAACCCGAGTGAGGCCAACATAGCGAAACGTCGCGGATACGCAACGATGATTTCACACAACATTCCCCCGCTGGCACGTGCTGGTCTGTACAAGGAGCTGCCCGCTTTCAAGGAGATGCTGAACGATTATCGCGAACGCGGACTTCAGACTACGGCTGACGCAGAGACTGAAGAGGTCATTATCACCAAGGCACAGCAACTCAACCTGACGGATGATTGTCCCCGCATTGAGGGAGAAAACTTTCAGGAGTACATCAGTCGCCTCTATACTTACATGATGGAGCTTGAGGGACGCCTGATTTCAAACTCACTGCATGTTTTTGGAGAAACTCCGAAGCTTGAAACCCAGGTAACGACGATCACCGAATACCTGAAGGTGCGCGGCAATGAAAAGTCGCTGCCGTCAATCATCATGCAGGCTATTGGTGAAGACAGAACCTATGGCGATTACGCCTCGCTTGCAACGCGTGCCCGAAAGGGTGAACAGGTGGCTCTCAAGGCTCGTGAAACGGTGGACGAGCATACCAGAGCGTTTATCGAGAAGAGTATTTTTGGCCAAATCAGTCCCACAACCGTCTTCAGCCAAATGACCGGTGGCGGAAAGGCAACTTCGGAGATGGCAGAGGCTATCAACAGCGCTCTGCATGATGGACTTGCCCTGAAACGGGCGCTTGAGGACAACAAGAATGAGATGAAAGGTTTCCTCCGCGCACTGTGTGGCGAGTATATCCCCTCGGGTTCAGGTGGTGATCTGGTGCGTGACGGCGCAGGGATTCTGCCGACCGGACGCAATATTCACGCGATTGACCCGTGGCGCATTCCTTCTGAACTTGCTTTCAAGCGCGGCAAACAAATTGCTGAAACCATTCTGAATCGTCACGTCGAAGAAAACAATGGCGACTATCCTGAAACAATAGCCCAGGTACTCTGGGGACTTGATACCATCAAGAGCAAGGGCGAAGCGGTTGCTGTCATCATTCACCTTATGGGAGCAGAACCTGCTTATGACGCTCAGGGCAAAATCAGTCATTATCGCCTGGTACCACTTGAGAAGCTTGGTCGTCCAAGAATTGACGTACTGATCCAGATCAGCTCCATTTTCCGTGATACGTTCGGCGTGCTTGTTGACCATCTCGACAAGCTGGTGAAAGATGCCGCAAAAGCAATTGAGCCGCACGAAATGAATCACATCAAAAAACATGTTGATGCCGCCCTGAAGGAAGGGAAAGATTTTGAAAGCGCCACATCACGTCTTTTCACCCAGGCGCCCGGAGCTTATGGCTCACAGGTCGAAGAACTGGTCGAAGATTCCGCATGGGAATCAGAAGAGGATCTCGACAACATGTTCATCAAACGTACTGGTTTTGCCTACGGTGGCAACCGCTACGGAGATCAGCAGACCGATATTCTCAAAGGACTTCTCAGTACTGTTGATCGCGTTGTACAGCAGGTTGATTCGGCTGAGTTCGGCATTACTGATATTGACCGCTATTTCTCTTCGTCGGGAGCACTGCAACTTTCGGCGCGCCGCCGCAATCCGAAGGGCGACAATGTGAAGTTAAATTATGTTGAGACCTTTACGGCGGATGTAAAGATTGACGATGCCGACAAGGCCCTGAAGGTGGAGTTCCGCAGCAAACTGCTTAACCCGAAATGGTTTGAGACAATGCTCGACCAGGGGCACAGCGGCGCCGCCGAAATCAGCAACCGCTTCACCTATATGCTCGGATGGGATGCAGTGACCAAAGGCGTTGACGACTGGGTCTACAAAGAGGCGGCTGAAACGTACGCGATGGATCCGAACATGCGCGAGCGCCTTATGAAAGTGAACCCTAAAGCTTTCAAAAACATTGTAGGACGTATGCTTGAAGCAAGTGGACGCGGTATGTGGAGTGCTGACCCCGACATGATTGAAAAGTTACAGGAGATTTATTCCGACCTTGAAGACCGCCTTGAGGGAATTGAGGTTTAGAGATCACAGGTTATTGAAAGATTGCATTTATGCACTTTGTGTTCCTTACTATGGAGGCCACCAACAACAGCGCGCTGAAGGTCGCTGCTGTTGAGTTGAACAGAACGTTCAACATCGGTCTGGAGGTTTCGGTCTTCAGTCTTGGTCTCCATAACAGTAAAAAACTCTGGGAAACGCTCGAACAAACTCTTCCGAACGCTGATTTTGTGTTTGGTTCGATGCTTTTCAGCGAAGAGGTTGTTCGACCGCTCGAGAAACTTCTTGAGGGGTTATCCTGCCCGGTCTGCATGATCACCAGCAACCCTGCCCTTATCACCCAGACAAGAGTCGGAAAGTTTTCACTCCGCAAGCCCAAAAAAGAGGAGCAAAAAGAGACGAGCGTCTTCAAGCAATGGGCAGAAAAACTGATGCCCAGGCAGAGCCATGGAGAAAGCCAGCGACAACTTGCACTGGTTCGAAGTGTCAGCAAGGTGATGAAGTTCATTCCAGGCAAGGCTCGCGATATCCATACATTTATTGCTGCCCACCAGTTCTGGCTCAACGGTTCCCAGGAAAATATGGAGCGCTTTCTCTCCCTTCTGGTAGAGCGATACGTGCCCGGCTGGAAGGGAAAACTGCCACAGAAAGACCCTCTCTTTTATCCTGATGCTGCAATTTGCCACCCTGATGCACCTGAACCTTTTTTTGCAGTCCAGCCGTTTCTTGAATGGCAAAGGAAAAACAAGTCAACGCTGAACAACGGAGAGGTGATCATTCTTGCAATGCGCTCGACCGTCCTCGGCAAGAACATGGATCACCTGAACTCTCTGGTTCGCTCTTTTGAATCAAATGGAATAAAAAGCTGCATCGCATACAGTGGCGGTCTTGATTTCAGACCAGCTCTTGAACGCTTTTTCAATCCTGAAACTCCCGGTTCCCTGAAACCTTCGCTGTTAATAAATTCAACCGGATTTTCACTTGTCGGCGGCCCTGCTGAAAGCAAGGCTCCTGAAACAATTATTGTGCTGAAAAAGCTTGATGTCCCATGCCTGAACCTTATTCCGCTCTCTTTTCAGCCTATTGAACAGTGGCGCGACAGCAATCTTGGCCTCACTCCACTTCAGACAGCGCTGAGTGTTGCCGTCACTGAGCTGGACGGATCTATTGAGCCATTGGTGTACGCCGGCACTGAAACTGGCAGTGATCGCACCATCCCGCTGCAAGAGGAAATTCGCATGATTACCAGTCGGGTACAGCGGCTCCTCAGATTGCAGGAGAAAAAAACGGCCGACAAAAAAATTGCCATTGTTCTCTTTAATTTTCCGCCGAATCTCGGCAATGCTGGAACTGCTGCATACCTCAATGTTTTTGAAAGCCTTCACCGCCTTCTTCAGGAGATGAGAGAAGCAGGATACCAGGTTGAAGTGCCGGCAACAACTGATGCTCTCAGAGAACGACTGCTTGAAGGAAACCGTCTGATGTACGGCACAGACGGCAATGTCGAAGCACATTTACCAGTCGAGGAGTACCGCACACTCTTCCCTGCCTTCGAAAGAATTGAACCCTTCTGGGGTGATGCGCCCGGTGAAATTCTCAATGACCGCAAGCGTTTTTATATTCTCGGTTGCTCACTGGGTAACATTTTTATCGGTCAACAGCCAAGTTTTGGCTATGAACGCGATCCAATGCGCCTGCTCATGGCAAAGGACGCCGCACCAAACCATGCTTTTGCTGCTTTCTACACCTGGATTGAACAATGCTTCGACGCTGATGCCGTGCTGCATTTCGGTACACACGGCGCCCTTGAGTTTATGCCTGGCAAACAGGTCGGGCTTTCAAGCGCCTGCTGGCCAAAGCGGCTTATCGGCAGTCTTCCGAACTTTTACTGTTACTGCGTCAACAATCCGAGTGAAGGGGCCATTGCCAAACGACGGGGATTAGCCACACTGATCAGCTACCTCTCGCCACCTCTTGAACACTCAGGCCTTTACAAGGGATTGCACAAACTGAAAGAACTGGTAGCAAGCTTCAGAAACTCTCCATCAGATGAAGTTTTTGAAGAGATCAGGGAACTCGCAGTCGCTCTCGACATTGACGGCAGCCAGAATGAAATGCCGGCAGAAAACTATATCGCGCGCCTCTACAGTGAACTCTACACCATTGAGGAGCGGATGATTCCGCTCGGGTTGCATATCATGGGCGACGCGCCTTCACCGGAAAGCGTCGGCGATCATCTGG
>CAILXE010000403.1 GCA_903838095.1 uncultured Chlorobiaceae bacterium | reverse complement strand
TCCCGGGCGTCTACCAATTCCGCCACTTCGGCAAGTCATTGCTCAATGACATGGCAAGCAATTTACCATCTTCGTACTTTTTCCCAAAAAAATAAATCTTTCGTACCCCGCCTCGTTTGATATATAAGATGGAAGGTGTTATGAGCTGAAATGGTCGAATCCCTTTATCGACTCCATGTCTATTTTCATGCCGTACATATCGCAGAGATGAACGCCCGACTCAGGGTCGGTCATTTCTCCTATGACCGAGATGCCCCTGTTTTCGGCTATTGCCTGATAACGCTCTTTCGAAATGGTGAAGAGTAACTGGTAATCTTCGCCACCGGTGAGGGCCCAGGTGAGAGCGTCATCCTGAAGCTCATCAGCTATCCGGCGGGTGCCTGCGTGGATTGGAATATGGTTTTCATGAATCAAAGCGCCTGTGTTTGAATGACGGCAGAGATGCTGGAGGTCGGAGCTGAGTCCATCGGAGATGTCAATCATCGAAGATGGCTGAATATGTTTTGCATGAAAGAGCCTGACGATCTCGATTCGGGCGAGGGGAAGCAACTGCTGTTGTATCGCTTCCCGGTACTCATTCAGGTCACTGATCACGCTTTTTGTATAGGGTTCGTTGTTTTCGATATGGTTCAGCATGATCTCTTTTTCGCGCATGAGCAGTTTCAGGCCAGCCGCAGCGCCGCCAAGCGATCCGGTTACACAGACTAAATCCCCAGGTTGGGCACCACTTCTGCGGGTGATGAGTTCAGGCGAAACTTCGCCGATCATGGTGACGGAAATGACCAGGCCGGATCGTGATGAAGAGGTGTCCCCGCCCGCAATGGCAAGGCCATACTCTTTTGCTGCATGACTTATGCCGACGTAGAGCTCTTCAATCATGGTAACCGGGAATGAAGCTGGCACGGCGATTGAGACCAGCGCAAAGCGGGGGAGCGCATTCATGGCGCAGATATCAGAAACATTGACACTGATCGCCTTGCTGCCGAGATGTTGCAGCGGGGTTGTCAGCAGATCAAAGTGCACCTGTTCGGCAAGAATATCGGTTGTCGACACCTGCAGAAGTTCTGCTGAAGGCCGGAAAACCGCACAGTCGTCACCGATTCCGGTCAGCAGTTCCGGGACAGCAGGCAGGGTTGAGGCAACAAGAGAGGCGATTCTGTCGATCAGACCAAATTCCCCGATTTCCGGTATTGCTGTAAATGGCATATTTTTGAGTAAATTAAATTTCGTGCAGAGATTCTTATGTCTGACTCTGGTGCCGCACCAGAGTACTGAGGGAAAACTTTTCTTAATAACAGGAATAATATCTGCTTTTTATGGGTTTTTTTGACAAGTTCAAACTGACAAGGCTTAAAGAAGGGCTCGAAAAAACCCGGGATACCCTTCGTGAAAAGCTTTCTGTTATTACAAAAGGAAAAACTGAGATTGATGACGAGTTCCTTGAGGAGCTTGAGACTATTCTTGTTTCAGCCGATGTCGGGGTGGAGACCACTCTCGGGATCGTTGATGCTATCACAGAGCGTGCTAAAAAAGAGACGTATCATTCTGAAGCGGAGCTGAACAAGATGCTGATGGATGAGATTCAGGAGATGCTCGAGGAGACGGGACAGGATCATCCGCTTGACTTTGATGCGTCGCTTCCAGCCAAACCCTATGTTATTTTGATTGTCGGAGTGAATGGCGCAGGCAAGACCACCAGTGTTGCCAAGTTGGCCCATAATTACGATAAAGCCGGGAAAAAAGTGATTATAGCGGCGGCAGACACTTTCCGGGCCGCTGCCTACGAACAACTCCAGATATGGGCGGACAGGGCTGGTGTTCCAATGATTGGCCAGGCCCAGGGTTCCGATCCAGCTTCTGTTGTGTATGATGCCGTCAGCGCTGCGGTTTCCAGAAACGCCGATGTTGTTCTTGTTGATACTGCCGGTCGCTTGCATAATAAAAGCCACCTGATGGAGGAGCTTGCCAAGATCATGCGCGTTGCGAAAAAGAGAATTCCTGATGCGCCGCATGAGGTGCTGCTGGTGCTTGACGGCACAACCGGTCAGAATGCCGTGCAGCAGGCAAGGGAGTTCACACGCTTTGTCAACGTGACGGGACTGGTGGTGACCAAGCTTGATGGAACGGCAAAGGGAGGAATTGTGCTCTCGATTTCACGTGAACTAAAGCTTCCTGTCAAATATATCGGCGTGGGTGAAAAAATAGATGATCTTCAGTTGTTTGACCGTGCGGAGTTTGTTTCGGCGCTGCTTGGTCGTTAGAGTTAGAGACATTCTTCGTTCTTTTGGCGGTTATGCCGGAAAAGTATTGTTGCTTGTTGGCGATAGAGGGGTCAGGATGATAGAGAAGCCAGTGCGGGATTTATTGCCAAAAATGGTAAACTCTACACGTGAACATTGTTTTTTGTTGTTTTTGATGCAATATTCAGTCCGTTAAAGCG
>CAILXE010000402.1 GCA_903838095.1 uncultured Chlorobiaceae bacterium | reverse complement strand
TCTGCTCAGCAGCATTCACGACCCGGTCAATGTGCTGCGGGAGGATGTTGAGCTTCAATCACTTTCGTCAGGAGAGGTTTTGCAGAATGCTCCAGACAGGCAGGATCGCTTTTTCAAGGTACCGAAAGTGATTGGTTAGTCATCTTGTGGTGGAGCTGCGTGAAAAAAATGGCAGTGTAGTTTTTGTCGTTAAGGCACAACCTCGTTCGTCAAAAAGCAGAATTTGCGGGGCCTTTAATGGTGGTTTAAAGGTGAGTCTGAAGGCCGCGCCTGTTGATGATGCTGCGAACGAGGAGTGTTGTGAGCTGTTTGCCAGGCTGTTTCATGTTTCTCAGTCACGGGTCCATATTTTATCCGGACGAACCTCCAGGACCAAGAGTGTCATGATTGAAGGAGTTGGCGCTCAAGCCGCAAGTCTCATTTTTGAACAATTCTGAATGCCTGTAAAAGCTGTTATCCTTATCCCCGCAAGGCTTGATTCGAGTCGTCTCGAAAAAAAAATGCTTGCCGATATTGAAGGGGAGCCCCTTATTATTCATACGTGGCGACAGGCGTTGAAGTCGCGTCTGGCAGAAAGAGTTGTTGTTGCCACTGACAGCCGGGAAATAGCAAGTGTTCTTGAAGTTCGGGGGGCAGAGGTCGTCATGACCTCACCGCAGGCGAGCTGTGGGACTGAACGCATTGCTGAAGCGGCACGCCGGATTGACGGGGATGTGTTTGTGAATCTGCAGGGTGATGAACCTCTGATCAGTCCTGAAAATATTGATCTTGCCCTTCAGCCCTTTTTTTCTGATAATCCTCCTGATTGCTCAACCCTTGTTTTCCCTTTGCAGCCTGACGATCGTCTTCAAATTGAGGATCAGCATCTGGTGAAGGTTGTTATGGATTCAAAGGGTTATGCCCTCTATTTTTCCCGTAGTCCGATTCCCTTCAGGCGAAATATTCTGCCTTCAACCACTTTTTATCGCCATATCGGGCTTTATGCGCTCAGCGCAGGGGTGCTGGAGCAATTTGCAGCTCATCCCCCCTCCATGCTTGAACAGGCGGAGTCACTTGAACAACTTCGTTTGCTGGAGAACGGGTTTCGAATTCAGTGCGTCACGACCTTTGTTGATAACCCCGGGGTTAATACGGCAGAGGATCTTGAGCTCGTGCGCAGTATCATCAGGGCCTCTTCTCACCGTTGATTATTGCTGCCAAATCTCCGTCATGAAACAGAAGATTTACTTCATCTGAGGGTTGCAGCTTGTTGGCGCTGGTCATGAATTTCCCCTCTTTTTTGACAAGAATATATCCCCGTTCAAGTGTTTTGCGGTAATCGAGGAGGCTCAGTTGCTGTTTTCCTGACGTGTAGCGCTGCACTTGCTGACTGTAGGTGGTCAAGATGGTTCGTGACATCCGGGCAATAAGAGAGTCAAGTCGCTCATGAAACTGCTGCATCTGGAGTGGTGGGCGGTTGAAAGCAAAACTGTTGCAAATCGAATAGACATGACGGTCAGCGCCGTCAAGTTTTGCCTGTAAAGCCCGCTCTTGTCTTGAGATAACAATGTCGACATTTCGAAGGAGTTGTTCGGTATCAGGTACTGCAAGTTCTGCTGCAATGGAGGGAGTTCCTGCCCTCAGGTCGGCGACCATATCGGCAATGGTGAGATCTGTTTCGTGACCTACAGCACTGATGACAGGTATTTTTGAGTTGTAAATGGCATTGGCAACAAGTTCACCGTTAAAAGCCTGTAAATCTTCCAGCGAACCACCACCTCTTGCAATAATAATCACTTCAGGTCGGTGGCGCCTGTGTTTTGAAGAGTTAAAATAGGCGATACCGGCGGCGACTTCTTCGGCGGCATTGGACCCTTGTACTTTGACTGGATAAAGAAACACTTTTGCTGCCGGGAATCGTCGTTCCAGCACGTTGCTCATATCTTCTATTACTGCTCCGGTTGGAGAGGTGACAAGTCCTATGGTCTCCGGGATTGCAGGAAGCGCTCTTTTGCGTTCAGTGCTGAAATAGCCGGCTTTGGCAAGTTTCTGCAAGAGTTCGGCAAAAGCTTGCTGCAACGCACCCTGCCCGGCTTCAGTGAGGGAGGTGCAGATGAGTTGGTAGCGCCCAGATGGAGGATAGACTTCAAGACGTCCTTCAGCAACGACATCCATGCCGTCTTTGAAAGGAATGCCAAGACGGCTCGCGGTTGTTTTCCAAATAACGGCAGGTATCTGGGCACCTTCATCTTTCAGCGTCAAATAAATGTGGCCTGAACCGTGCCTCTTGAAATTTGAAATTTCCCCTTTGATCCTTACCTGAGGAAAAAGAGTTTCAAGTCCGGTTTTGATCTGTTGCGTCAGTTGGCTGACAGAAAGAATTTCAGCGCTCATAAAAATTCAAAAGGAGAAGTGAAAAGGGTCATCGGAATTCTTGATATGAGAAAAATTCATTGAGCTTTTTGGCAAAAATAAAGCTTGAATGTTTCTCGCTTGCCGCAAAGAAAAAATTGAAAATTATTTATTTAAATTTATACATTTAATCTATACATTATTCTGTTATACTCGGTTATGGCCAAGAAGGTTTGTCGACCTTAAATATTTTCCGAAGCTGCCGTATATTTGCGTGAAGGTATTTTAGCCATGCTGACTTGATGGGTTCGAAAGGGAATTAATTCAACGGCGTCCATTATGAAGTTTTTTTCAAAGATCCGCTATATAGTCATTGGGATTTCGTTCCTCTTGATCGGCTTGGGCATAGTTTCAGTGTTGGTATCAAAACCTGATCTGATTGTTCGAAATATTAAGGCTCTTTTTATAGCTCCTGCTGCAACCGCAATTTCTGAGGTACATAGTCTGACCGTTGGTAAAGCGATAACCAGTTTGAAGCCGCTGACAGCCAGCGGAGGAGTGGGCCCTTATAATTATATCGTGAGTTCAGGTATACTTCCAGACGGTCTGGTTCTTAATGCAAAAACTGGTGAAGTGACAGGTACACCAAAAAAAGTTTATTCTACTGCGAATGTAATTTTTTCAGTTAGAGATGCGAATCATCTTGTTGCCTCAACCAGGAGTAGCATAAGCTTTACCGTAAACCCGGCTCCGAAAATTGCTGCTGTAACGAATGTGAAGAGTTTGGCAGCGGAGCCATCAAAAAACGTTAATACTTTTCTTCCCACTTCCGGCACAGCGCGAACTTCAGGAGTTTTGTATAAAACGAAAAAAGCTGAAGCCCTCAACAAACATGCTATTGCTCAAAATGTATCTGCACATCCTCTTCTTGTGTTGAATGAGCAGCATCATAAAAAGGTTGCAATGCCATCCAAAAAGTTAATTGGCAACAAGCAAGTTACTCACCGGAAAACCAATGCTCATGTCACTGTGGATATGGCTTCTGCAATAAAGGATACTTATAATAATATTGCTTCCGAAGTTACCGGCTTTGTTCACTTCAATGAAAATCCAGAGCTGCCAGCAATGGCCAACAAGACGGAAAAAAATATCTCAAAGGATAATAATACCCCTTCTGTGCAGGTGACCACTTCTGATGCTGTTGGCACGGTTGATGCAAAAGATGTCTCCTCAACAGTGGCAAATAATAATGATATGCTTTCTTCCTCTTCCAGCAAAGAGCAGGGTCTGACGGATGTCACCATAATGAGTGATTTAGCACTTGGCTCAGTTGTAACTCATGCTGAAGATTTGACGATTAATGAAACACTCATTGCCGCTGTTCCTCCTGTTGTTATCTATACAACAGAATAAAAGCTGACAACACACAAAACCCTTCTCCTTGTTTTTAGTGTCTCTCTTCTTCCATCTCCCGAAAGTTCTCTCAAGCCAGTCTATCTTTTTTTCCATTAACAAAGTGTGTGGAAAATAACAAAGACAACTCTTCATTTCTCTTCTTCTTGTCAAAAAGAATTCAATCGTAGTCGTTCAGAGATGTATAGCACATCTCACTGACAAGTACATAATCCTTTCTTTCAGCAAGAAAGCCAAGAAGATAAAACAAAATTGTTTTCAGTTACACCAACAGCCTTTGCTCACTCTCAGCAAGCTCGCTGTAAACAGTAATGACACCATTATAACACAGGTCCCTTATAGCGAAACCAAGAGCAGTAAAAACAATGCCGTTATAACTATAAGTTATCCTGTTTTAATGGCTTAATGCTAAAAACATTTTTGTTTCTTGTTGTAAAATTGTGATTTTCCTGATTTGAGTGCTGTATTTTATCAGATGATAATGCAAGTATTAAGTTTTCGTGTTTCTTGATGATTTAAATTCTTTTGGCCCCTTCTTGTTGGTGAGAAAAGCCCAGGTAGTGCTGTAATGTGGAGGGGGAGTGATTCTCTCTATAAATGAACTTGTTTGATTGTCTTGAGTGATATGTGCCTGAAGCGTGACCGGATTCATTGTTGATAAATCGAATTGTGTATTTGCCAGCTACTTATTGTTGAGTGTTCATGTTAGATCACCCTGTAATACTTGTTAGCAAAATTGTTTGAGTTTTTGCTTTCCTTGCGTTACTTGTTTTGAGGAAATACAAAACTGTTAGTTGTTAAAAATACTATTCCGTTTGCTGCCAGCGCCCTGCCATATATTGTTTTTGCTGTATTGGTTGTTGTTATCGCTTTGGCCTCATTCATTCATGAGGATTTATTTTATTTGCTTTTGTTTGTATGCGGTAATGTTTTTTATCTCGCAATATATTCTTATTCCGCTGATATTATTTGTTGACGTTTTTGTTTCTATTTTATTCTGTTCTGGTGATTATTATCTGTGCGCAATGTGTCGGCTTGTTCAAACTTATGATTCTCTGAAGAAAAGATTCATTTGTAATAGGGAAAGTAATCTGATCATACCTGATGAAGTGTTTTGAGCATTTCTTTGCAAGTGGATGGGAGGGAAGTGTTATATTCCTTTATAATTGACTGTAAAGTGTTGGTATATAATATTGTAAGTGCTTTTTTATGATCAACAGCAATTTTTTGGAGGAACTGGCTGACCGGATTGATGTAGATGTTGATGTGGCTGGTCGGTTGTTGAGTGATTTTTATTCAGCTATGGTTACTGATTTTCTGGCTGTTGGCAAGCTTTCTGTCAAGGGGCTTGGCACGTTTACTGTCCAGCATATTTCTGTAAAAAAAAAGAGTACAGCATCAACCATTATCTATACTCCACCTGTAAATATTTTATCGTTTAAATGGCGAATTTCCAGATTTGATGATGTAGCGCGTATTGCACGGTCGTATTTATTTATGACTCAAGTTGAAGCTCGTCGGTTTGGACGTATTTTAGGAAAAGTTTTTTCCCGGGCTGTGAGACAAAGAAGCGAGATATACATTAGTGGTTTTGGAAAATTTTCTCTTGAATCAGGATCTTATCGTTTTATTCCTGAGTCTTCACTTGAATTGCTTCTGAACAGAGAGTATCAGGATTTGACGGAAGTTGTTCTTACTCAACATAGAGCCAGAAATGGCGCCGTAAAAACGTTTCGTTACGTTGTGCTCTTTTCGGCAATGTTGCTTCTCAGCGTGTGCGCTGGATTTTTGTATTACAGCCCACAGGATGTATGGTTTTATTTTTTTAAGGCTCCGAAGGTTCATGACAGTGTTGTTTCTCCTGTGAACAGAGTTACAAAAGTTGATCGTCTGGAGTCAGTTCAGGACACTGCCGGTATGTTATCAAAGCAGGAGAAAGCTGCTGATTCTGTTGTTCTTGTGACGGACGGTTATACCATTGTTCTTGCGACTTTTAGTAATTTAGCAACTGTTCATAAAGAGGTGCTTCGTCTTCGTAAAGAAGGTATTACGGTTTTTGTCTGGCCGGGATATGAGAAAAAGATCAAATATTACAGGTTGATTACAGGAAGTTTTTCGAATCGCAGAGCGGCCGTTGAGCGCCTCAAGCGAATGCCTGAAAAAATTGGTGGCAGAGCGTATATCCAACATGTTATCAAGAGGGTGGTTCTTCATGGAGAAAAAGGCTTGTAACACATTACACCCCCAGTCGATGTGCCCGGCATTTGGTGGACTGAGGGTATTGACAAGGATTGACGGAGTCCAGGTTTGTCTGGTCGCCGATCAGGGTTGTCTTTATGGACTGACTTTTGTTTCGCATTTTTATGCCGCTCGAAAGTCGATTATCTCGCCTGAACTGATGAATGTTCAGATTTCAGGCGGAACCATGATTGACGATGTGCGTCGTACCATTGGGGAGATTGCTGTTGATCCTGCAGTGAGATTTATTCCGGTTGTCAGTACCTGTGTGGCTGAAACTGCTGGTATTGCTGAGGAGCTGTTGCCAAAGAAAGTTGGCAATGCAGAGGTGCTTCTTGTTCGTCTCCCTGCCTTTCAGATCAGGACACACCCTGAAGCGAAAGATGTTGCTGTCGCGACGCTTTTGAAGCGTTTTGCACAATTTGAGAGCGTGAAAAAAGCTAAATCGCTGGTGTTGCTGGGAGAGATTTTTCCAGTTGATGCCATGATGATAGGAGCAATTCTTCAGAAAATAGGCGTAGAGTCGGTGATAGCTCTTCCAGGAACGGCGCTTGAGGATTATATCGAAGCAGGCATGGTTGAGGCTTGTGCGGTGCTTCACCCTTTTTATGAGCGTTCAGTATCGTTGTTTGAAGAGCATGGAGTGAAAATTATTAAAGGAAACCCGATCGGAGCCAATGCCACTGCACAATGGATATGTCGCATTGGAGAGGCTCTTGAGCTTGATTCTGAGATGGTTCGCGCTGTTGCAGAAGAAGAGAGTCAGAAGACTCGTGACGTTCTGTCGCGGTTTAGTCATCTGAAAGGTAAAGTAATCGTTGCAGGTTATGAAGGAAACGAACTTCCTGTCGTGCGTCTTTTGCTTGAAGCCGGCCTTGAGGTGCCTTACGCATCAACCTCAATAGCTCAGAATCTGCTCGGAGAGGAAGATCACCATGTCCTTTCCATGCTTGGTACAGAGATTCGCTATCGTAAATATCTTGAAGAAGACATGCAGGCGGTGATCGACTATGAACCGGATCTTGTGATCGGAACCACCTCGCTGGACAGTTTTGCAAAAGAGCGGGGTATTCCGGCAATCTATTATACGAACAACATCTCTGCGCGACCACTTTTTTTTGCTGCAGGTGCTGCAACGGTTCTGGGAATGATTGGCGGGCTGCTTGGTAAGAGAGAGGTGTTCAAAACGATGAAAGAGTATTTTGAGTGACAGTACAAAAAAAAAGCCGGTGTCAAATCCGGCTTTCTGCATTGGTCTTCGACCAGTTGCTATACCTCCATAATCTCCTTCTCTTTCATGACAATCAGTTCGGTTAGCTGTTTTTCGTATTTGTGGAGCATCTCATCAGCCTCTTTTTTTCCTTTGTTTTTATCATCTTCGCTGATTGCTTTCGACTTTTCAAGTTTTTCAATTTCCTGAATCATGTCGCGTCGAAGATTTCGAAGAGATACCTTGGAGTCTTCCCCGAATTTTTTGGTGAGTTTGACAAACTCTTTCCGGCGTTCTTCGGTAAGTGGGGGGATTGTGACCCTGACGTTCTGGCCATCTGCTGCCGGGTTGAGGCCAAGATTTGCGTCACGAATAGCCCGTTCAGTAGCCGAGACCATGGATTTGTCCCAGACCTGTACCATAAGAGTATGGACATCAGCCACGCTCACGTTACCAACCTGTTTCAGTGGCATCTGCTGGCCATAAGCTTCAACCTTGACACGATCAAGAAGTGTTGTCGTCGCTTTTCCTGTTCTGATCGAAGCAATTTCATGCTGAAATGCTTCGATAGTCTTTTTCATTTTAGGCTCAGTTTTCTGATAAACCTCCCTGACACTCATAGTTTTTCCAATGGGTTAGTGTTGGTTTGCTGAAAAAAGAAAGCTTTTTTATTGTGCATTTGCCTGTGCAGCAGCAGATTTTGCAAAGCGCTTGTTGAAGCGTTCGACTCGGCCGGCAGTATCGACAAGCGTCTGTTTTCCGGTATAGAAAGGATGGCAGTTGTTGCAGATGTCAACCTTGATGGTTGGTCGGGTTGAACGGGTAACAAAGGAATTGCCGCAGTTGGCACAGTTGACGGTGACTTCCTTGTACTTTGGGTGAATATCTTGTTTCATGACTTTC
>CAILXE010000401.1 GCA_903838095.1 uncultured Chlorobiaceae bacterium | reverse complement strand
ATAAATATCCTGGTATAGATATTACGCTGATGGCTATGGCACACTATACGCTGGTGTACTACTGACTTTCTTGTGATAATCCCATAGATCTTGTGAGAATATGCTTCTCATCGTTTATATATTGTTTCTTAAAGCAGGATTACGAAGACTGGAACTATGAACTCTGGTTTTTATGCCCAACAGGAACTCATTCGCGAACATCATGCAATGGAGCTGCAATGCTGAAAAAAAGATTATACCTTCTTACGTTGTTTTTTATTGTCGTTTTTGCTGTCACTTTCAGATTTGTTTATCCTGATTCTGAAGTAAAGGTAACTCAGGTTATGACAGTCATTTCTTTGATGGCTCTGCTTGCAAGTCTTGGAGTCAACGTTGTGATTCAACAAATACAAAAAAGAGGTACTTCAGATGAAAACAAAAAATCCTGAAAAACCGCAGTTTCTTCGTTTTCAATGCCTTATAATTCTGCTCACACTTCTTTTGAGCTGTGCATCAACAAAAGCATACGGGCTTTCCGGGAATCTTGATCTTTTTTTTGATTCAAACTCCTCCGTTTTGCACAACAATAGTATCGAACAATTAAAAAGCTTTGCAGAATTGATGAAGGATGATCCAACAATCAATGTTGTTATCGAAGGATATGGCGATGACGACACATCCATTGAACACAATCTTGTTCTTGCTGAGCGCCGGGCAAAGACTACCATAGACTACCTTGCCGGTCTTGGGATTGCTCCTGCCCGCCTGAAAACGGTGAGCGAAGGTGACATACAACAACAGGCAAACAACCAGGCAGCCAAAAACAGAGGGGCTCGACTGGTTATTGAAGGCAGGGAAAAAAGTATGTATCCGAAGCGAGTTTTTTCATGGCAGAATCTCTATTTACTGAATGATGAAAATTACGGTTATGCAACCTACTCCTATGTGCTGACTGGAAAAAGTTCGGTGAACCAGGTTGAAAAAACGCGGTATATCAAGTTAATTGAGGCTGTTAAGGGGCAAAGCTCTTCTGACCAACTTATTAAATCCTCGCAGAGAGGTTTTTACAATCTTTTCCTGATTCCTTCTGTAAAAAAGCCAAATACAGCTCACAGCGAACCGGATTATAGACTATCAAAAAAACTCCTTGATAACATCTCCATAAAGGCAACAAAACACTTATTTAATCAGAGCGGTCCATACATCATTACTTTGTACAAACCTGTCGGTGAGGGAAATCCCGAGACCATAGCGGACATCCTTTACACTGATCTCACAAAAGTCCATCCGGCTGCATTTCCAGAATTTGTACGGGCCTATAAGAGCCACATTTCAAGTGAACAGATTCAGGGCATTGAAAGGCTGAAATCTTTCCGGGCAAACCTCCTTAATCTTATGTTGATTACAGAAGAGTGTACAGGATTTGCCAAAGTCGCCTACGCTGAGTTACAAAGCTCTTTTTCTCAAGCCGGGCAGGGTAAATCGGGAATGCAACAGTCCCATGCAACGCCCTGAAGATTTTCAACTTCAGGCCTTTTTTTGGATAACTATAACTATCTGATTTTCTCTGCTATTT
>CAILXE010000400.1 GCA_903838095.1 uncultured Chlorobiaceae bacterium | reverse complement strand
CACAGCAAAACGATAGGCGAGTACTGCTGACAGGTTGCATTCTTGCCTTTTTTAGCTATTTGGTGCGCAGAGAAGAGTTTTTGTTGGTTCTCGTCGTGGCCATACCATTACTCCCGTGGCGCGCAATACTTTTACACAGATCTGTAAAAATTGCTTTTTTAACTCTTGTTTCAGCGATAGCAGTTTCATCTGTCATTGATCATCAGGCTTACCAGGGAGAAGATTGGAGGGCATTTAATGAGCTTCAACCAGTTCGCGCGCTTTATACTGATTATGGTTTTGGTGAGCGCCTAAAACAGCGGCCGGATATATTGGCGCGGCATGGCTACAGTAGTAACGATGTTGATCTGATCGTAAGCTGGTTTTTGGTGGGTCCAAAAATCGCAAACCCCCATACCTTGCAAGCAATGTTGTCTGAACTCGGCCAATTGAACAGGATGGCAGGTGCACTATTCCTTGGCTGGGTTGGATTGAAAACCTTGTGGCACCCCACCCTGCTACCTCTTGTTCTGGTCGCTGCGCTGCTGACCTTGCTCAGTCCAAGCTGGAAGGTGGCGGCAAGTTGGGCCTTGTGTATTGCCGTTTTAATTGTGTTGGCCGTAAAGGGGCGCCCAGGTGTCTTGCGGGTATACGTGCCTTTGGTGAGCCTGCTCGTGATTGCCCCGTTCTTGGTAGTAGCCAAGGTGCCAGCTTGGCGCAAACGTCTTGGAGCAAGTGCGCTGCTTGTAGCCTGCTTACTTAACGCCACCATCGTTTTTTCGGAGTCTAAGGCGTCGCAGATTACTGCTTATCATGTGCGTAAAGGTTTAGCTTATTTTCCAAATGAACCCATTGTCAACTGGGGGGGTGCATTCCCCTCCACAGATGTCTATCCAGTTTTGGGTGCATCACCTTTTGCAATGTCTTATCGGTTATACGGTTTGGGCTGGGGTACGCTGGCACCATACTCAGTTGCTTTTGCAGAACAAAAAGTGGGGCGTGGCATGATAGATCTTCTTGTAAAAGAAAAGGGCATCCCGATTGTTGCCGGCCAGAGGCAATTTCGATTACTCGAAGATTATTGTGAGCAGCATCTCCATGGACAGCTAAAAGAGCTTTCTAACCAGGATATGGGGGATGTTGTGGTAAGTTGGCGCCGATGTGAGGTGCCATCGCGCATGTCACAGTTCAATTAGCCGACGTACTCCAATTTAGGTGGTCGAGTAAATAATGAGGAGAGGGAAGTGATTCCATTCAATAAACCATACATGACAGGCCGTGAGCTAAGTTTCATTGCCCAGGCGCATGCTAATGGTCATTTGTCTGGGGATGGTAATTTTACAATCCAGATCGTCGGTTGTTGTGATGCCACTTGAAGAATACCGGGCATTGATGGAAACCAAATATCTCAATACTTTCGATTTTCTTTACCTTGACAGATACAATATCTGATTATATGATAATATCAAATTATCAAAGGAGGTTTCCTTTATGCTTCAGATAACGGCTACAGAACTGTCTCGAAAATTCAAACAAATGATGAATCTCGTCGAATTT
>CAILXE010000399.1 GCA_903838095.1 uncultured Chlorobiaceae bacterium | reverse complement strand
TGCCTGCCGATAACCCACGCTTCACCGGGGCAGTGCTGAGTACAAACACTACAGTTAATGCAGCTATCCCGATCAATAGAGTAATGGTATGCCTTTGTGCCATTGCTGCCACTCTCGTGACGAACAATTGCTTTTGCCGGGCATAACTTGAGACACAGCCCACAATCGCAGCATGAGGACGCAACCCATTCCGGTTCAATCGCCCCACGAACGCCAATATCATTTTCGTTTGCCTTGGTACAGTTATTGGCACAACCCGTGACCGCCATCTTGAATTTCGAAGGTGCCTCCTGATTGAAAAAACGGGTGTCAAGCTCTTTTGCTATCTTCTTGGTATCAATGACTCCCCATTTACAGGTTGCTTCTCCGGGGCAGGCGGTAATCACCCGTACCCGGGTTCCTGAAGCGCCCATCTGTACTCCGGCGACCTCCAGAACAAGCCGGGCATTTTCAAGATTGTCATGATGCACATGATGGATCTCAATCCCCTGACGAGTTGAAAGATGCACAACACCTCTGCCATATTTTTCAGCAACCAATGCAATACAAGCCAGTTGTGTTGCAGTCAAATCACCAGCAATCGCCTTTAAACGAATAAAATAGTAGTCATGCTGTTTCTGACGTATCATTCCCTCCCTTTTCAAGGGTACCACAACATGCTCAACTCCAGCCATGCTCTTCGATATTTAGTATTATTTGCGGCAAATGAAGTCCCAACTCAGGTGATACCGGCGGCAGGATTCAGGCAATCGCGAAATTAACAATGGTTAATAAAAACCATCAGTGACCACATCTCCAACCATATCTCAGAAAATACCGCAAATATGGTATACAGGAGGTGCGACAAAAAAACATCCGGAAAGAACTGAAGAAAAATGCACCCGACAACATTGTTCTTCACTCTCCCGGATGTCCGGAGGAATTGATTGATAAACTGAGGCGATGACAAGATTCGAACTTGTGATAAAGAGTTTTGCAGACCCTTGGTTTAGACCACTCACCCACATCGCCAGAAAAAACATCCGGGCTTCTGAAAACAAGATGCCACACACACCCTGAAGTCCGCGCATAACTTCAACCAGAGGCCCGGATACCGGAGAAACGTCAAAAGGCTAATGTGGCCCAAAGTTCTGAACGCAGGCGACTGGTATTCACATCGGCTGAGCCAACAGAATGATCACTTGTTGTCAAGTAGCGCACTGTTGGCTGAATACTTAACTTTCCTGCCGGTATTTTATACTGCGCCCAGATAAAGTTATTGGTGTACTCGTGAGTCGTGGGGGTAGACTTGTCGGTCGTTTTGTTATAATCATACCATGCAAGAAACGGGCCGTACTCACCCTTGATTCTAAAGAGATAACCTGAATAATCGACATTTGCACCGTGAAATGCATAGTTCGCACTGCTGGGAGTTGTGCCATGTCCACTGGTACGAAATCCACTGAATCCAAGCTTTGCTGCGCCAACAGGGACACTTACATTTGTACCAAAAGTAAACGGCCTGATACCTTGATGAAATGGAGTCAGATCTGCGTACGTGGTCTGAGTAACCGTATCGTGCTGGTTCAGGGCAGTAAGCACCTGTGGCTCAATAGTAACGTCTCCGATCGTGGTTTTGTAGCTCAAAACGAGAACATAACCATCGTTCAGAGAACCATCACCGGTTCCGGATGTATCGTTTTTGGAGAGATTGTCAAATACCCCAATCACCGCATTCAAGTCACCTGAGCCAATTTTAGTCCCGTAATTAACACCAAAAAGCCGGTCATTATTAAAAGTTGTCGCTGGAGTATCAAGAGGATTTTTGGGATAGAGGTGAATATCAAATATCGGGTTATTCGTTGAGTTGAGTGGAAGACGACCCAACAGATAATGACTATCTCCATAATTACGACCAAAATAGAGCTGTGAAAAACCGATGGTATATAATTCAGTGTTTCCATAGCCTACAGTCTGCCAACCACCCCCTCCGCCAATTTTAGTGGTCGAAAAAGCACCACCGCTCCCGGAAAAGCTGGGAGCTTCATTGCTGATCAGAGCCCTGAAAAGATAGCCTCCCTCAAAATCACCAGCAACATTCAGTCGCGCCCTGTATTGATAATATAAATTATCCGGTGCGGTGCTTTGATGCTCCGAGTCGAAAACTTCATCTCGCACTCGAACAGAAACATCTCCTCCAAACTTCAGCTCAGCAGAAGCCGGTGATGCGTATGAAAGTACTG
>CAILXE010000398.1 GCA_903838095.1 uncultured Chlorobiaceae bacterium | reverse complement strand
TGACCTCAATAGTAATGGATTTTTGTTTTATATCCACGACTTTTCCTTTAAAAACAGTAATCAGCTCAAAAATCTCATGCTGTACTGTTTTACTGAGTTTCAGGGTCATCAGGAGCAGCTCCCGTTTAACATGCGGTTGCCGGGTCAGATCCGTCACCTTGATGGTATCAACCAGCCTGTTCAGTTGTTTGAGAACCTGGCTGATGATCTGATCTTCGCCCCTTGTGACAATGGTCATGCGCGAAATTTCAGTGTCCTCGGTTTCACCGATGGAGATGCTTTCAAGGTTAAACCCCCGGGCACTGAACATGGCGGCAACCCGGTTAAGAGAGCCAAACTTGTTTTCAACCAATACTGATATAATGTGTTTCATGGATTCGTTCACACCATTGTTTTTGGGTTTAACCGGGCAAGGAGCATGTCGGAAATAGAACCTCCGGCAGGCACCATCGGAAAGACCATATCTTTTTTGACTACCCTGAAATCAATAAGGATTGGGCCGTCGTTATACGCAAAAGCATCTTTTATTGCTTCTCTTGCCGTATCGGGGCTGTCGGCCATGAGCGCTTTGCATCCAAATGCTTCAGCAAGCTTCACAAAGTCGGGATTACTGTCACCAAGGTCAGTAAACGAGTACTTTTCTTTGTGGAAAAGCTCCTGCCACTGACGCACCATACCGAGATAGCTGTTGTTGATGAGAAATATCTTGATCGGTATTTTGTTGTACACGGCGGTAACAAGCTCCTGCACATTCATCATGAATCCCCCGTCGCCGCAAAAAAGCACAACCGGACGATCGGTGATGCCGAAGGCGGCGCCGATGGCAGCAGGCAGGCCGTATCCCATCGTTCCAAGTCCGCCACTGGTGATGATGGAGCGCGGATGGATGAAGGTATAGAACTGCGACGTCCACATCTGGTGCTGTCCGACGTCGGTGACCACAACCGCATTGCCACTGGTTTGCCGTGATACCTCTTCAATAACAAATTCAGTCCGGAGGGCATCACCTTCCTTGTCGTAGTTCAGCGGGCATTGTTCTCTCCACGCATTGATTTCAGCAAGCCAAAGCTCACGGTTTTCTGTTGCAGGCGGCATCACTTCGAGGAGTCCAGCGAGAAAGTTTTTTGCATCGCCGACAATTGGAAGGTCAACCTTGATATTTTTATCAACATTGGTTGGATCAATGTCGTTATGGATTTTATATGCCTGCGGCGCAAAGGTGTCAACCTTGCCGGTAACCCTGTCGTCAAAGCGCGCTCCAACGGCAATCAGAAGATCACATTTGTTGACGGCCTGATTTGCCCAGTAGGTTCCGTGCATCCCAAGCATACCCATGCTCAGCGGATGGTTGCCGGGAAAGGCTCCAAGCCCCTGCAGGGTCATCGTCACCGGAATGTTATGCTGTATCGCCAGGGTCCGTAACTCTTCAGATGCTTCAGCGCTGATGACGCCACCACCAATGTAGAGGAGAGGGCGCTTTGCCTTTGCAATTTTTTGTGCCGCCTTTTCAACCTGGTTGATATGGCATTTGACCGTTGGCTTGAAACCCCGTATCTCAATCGTTTCAGGAAAATCAAAAACGCAGGAGGAATTCAGGATATCTTTCGGCATATCGACAAGAACAGGCCCCGGTCTGCCCGTTGTTGCCAGATAAAATGCCTTCCGGATGGTTATGGCAAGCTCCCTGACATCCTTGACAAGAAAGTTGTGTTTGGTTATCGGACGGGTAATTCCGACAATATCCGCCTCCTGAAAGGCATCGTTGCCAATCAGTGTGCTTGGTACCTGTCCCGTAAAGACAACCATGGGCGATGAGTCCATGTAGGCGTTGGCAATACCGGTGACGGTGTTTGTTGCCCCAGGTCCGGAGGTGACCAGAACAACGCCCGGCTTTCCAGTGGCTCGGGCATACCCCTCCGCCATGTGGGTTGCGCCCTGTTCGTGGCGGACAAGGATGTGCTGTATGTCTTTGACATCATGAAGCGTCTCGTAAACTTTCAGCAGTGATCCGCCCGGATATCCAAAAATATATTCTACATGTTCACGTCGCAGACATTCAAAAAATATCTCTGAGCCATTCAGTGTTTGGCCTGATGAGTGCATAGCATGGTTATTTTGGTTCACAGGAAACAGGGCTTTTCAGAATTGCGCCGGTACTGGCCGATGTGACCATTTGTGAATACCTGGCCAGATAGCCTTTTTTTATTTTAGGCACAAATGGACTCAATAATGCAAGCCGTTCATTTATTGTCTTTTCTGAAAGATCAACAGAGATGCTCCGGCCCGGAATATTGATAGTAATCATATCGCCGTTTTGCAGGGCGGCAATCGGGCCGTGTTCGGCGGCTTCGGGAGAGATGTGCCCGACGCAGGCGCCCCTTGAGCCTCCGGAAAAGCGACCATCAGTGATCAGCGCAACCGAGCCTCCCAATCCGCGACCCATGATAGCGCTGGTGGGGGAGAGCATTTCAGGCATTCCAGGGCCTCCTTTTGGTCCTTCATAGCGAATAACCACGACATCTCCGGGTTTGACATCATCTCCCATAATGCCTTTGATGGCATCGTCCTGGCAGTCATAAATTTTTGCCGGGCCAGTATGGTTCATCATCTCCGGGCTGACCGCGCCGGTTTTGACAACAGCTCCCTGCGGCGCTAAATTCCCGTACAGCACGGCAAGGCCGCCGGTTGCAGAGTAGGGCTCTTCAATGCTCCTGATAACAGTGTTGTTCATGATCTCCGCGTCAGCAATATTCTCTCCAAGAGTTTTTCCGGTAACTGTCAGGGCTGAGAGGTCAAGAAGGCCATTGATTTTACTGAGTTCATGAAGGATGGCAGAAACACCGCCAGCGCGGTCAACATCCTCAATATGAACAGCCATCGTGGCCGGGCTCACCTTGCAGATATAGGGCGTTCTGGCCGAGAGCGCGTTGAGTTCCGAAAAGTCAAAGTCAAGCTCAGCTTCATTGGCAATGGCAAGAGCGTGCAGGATGGTGTTGGAGCTGCCTCCCATCGCAAAATCAAGGGCAAAGGCGTTGAGCAGGGCGCTTCGTGTCAGAATATCCCTTGGTCTGATATTGTTGCTGACCAAATCGATAATCCTGCGTGATGCCTCCCTGACCAGTTCATTGCGCCGGGGGTCAATGGCAAGAATTGTGCCGTTGCCGGGCAAGGCAAAGCCAAGCGCTTCGCTGAGGCAGTTCATGGAGTTTGCCGTGAACATGCCAGAACACGATCCGCATCCCGGACAGGCATTTTCCTCTATGGATTCCAGTTCACCCGCATCAATTTTTCCGGCGCTGTATTCTCCAACCGCCTCAAACACCGAAATCAGGTCAACGGTTTTCCCTGAAGGAGTGTGGCCGGCTTTCATGGGGCCGCCTGAGACAAAGATGACCGGAATATTGATACGCAGCGCGGCCATCATCATGCCGGGGGTAATTTTGTCACAGTTCGGAATACAGACAAGTCCGTCAAGGCAGTGCGCTTCAGCAACAGTTTCGACACTGTCAGCAATCAGCTCACGGCTTGCCAGTGAGTAGCGCATACCAATATGCCCCATCGCAATACCGTCGCATACCCCTATGGTATTGAATTCAAAAGGAACTCCGCCAGCCTTGCGCACCTCTTCTTTTGCTATTTGGCCAAGTTCCTGCAGGTGGGAGTGTCCGGGGATCAGTTCATTATAAGAGTTGCAGATCCCGATAAAGGGCTTGCGAAAGTCGTTGTTTGAGACGATGGAGCCTGTGGCTTTCAGAAGGCTGCGGTGCGGCGCTTTTTCGAACCCTGTTTTTATGGTATCGGATCTCATTGTAATAGGTAATTATTAAAAAATTAAACAAACAGCCTCGGGGTTGCCGTTCCCGAAGTTACTTTGAAAAATTCGTGTGAGAGAGAAAATTGAACTTGGGAGCGGCTCTCGATTCAGAGTACAATACTCTGTGCCAGCACGATGACGACGGGAGTGACGACCATGACTCTTGCATTGAAGGGGTTTGACAGATAGGCTGCATGGCCGCAGGAAGCAGACACCCTGTGTTGTGCCGTTTTTTCAGGAGTGCGGCGAGTATGTGAATGGAATCCAGACATTTACAAGAATTTGAATGCGGACAGTTTTCTTCGGTATTAAAGGAAAATTTGACATAAATTACATTTAATGTTTTATTAAAACAAACAT
>CAILXE010000397.1 GCA_903838095.1 uncultured Chlorobiaceae bacterium | reverse complement strand
TTTAAGTAGTATGAGCGACGAATCAAACCCCTTTTTGCAAAGGCTTAATCAAATCAACGACGCTAAAGTTAAATGGGCGTATTCTGAGTGGCTGCTGGACTTTTTGAGGAGCGAAGGCAGTCTCAAACCTAAGATTCCAACCGACGAAGAACTATTAGTATGGGCGAAAACATTGCATTAACCAGGCCTGAGCAGTTGAAGTTGTATGAGCCTAGATTCAATCAGTTTAACGAGCCTCAAGAACCCAAGACTCCGAATGCATGGTTCGTTCAGCATTATCCTGAAGCTTACGAGAAATGTGGCAGTCCGTTCCTTGAGTTGGTGGAGCCGGTAGATCAGTTTTCTGTTCAGGTCTTGCCAATCTCCATTAACCTCGACTTCTTCGCGTTTGTTTTGGGTGGTCGTAAAGAATTTGGCCATCATGTAATTTACTATGAAAGTGAGATGGCTTGGTATTTTCGTGACTCAGACGGCATCTTCAAAAGCACTTCAGCAGAGAAAATGGCGAATCATTACAGGGCTTTGCTACTCAAATGCTGCCAAGACATGCCGGCAAACGTTCATAAACTAAATCTGTTTCATGAATGGAGGGGTGACAAAACTGTTAAAGCCGTCGTTCAAAAAGCAAAGTCAATTCTAGCCGCCGATTCTTCATTCTTCAGTGCCACCTCAACAAATCAACGTATCAAAGGCCAGGAGCTTCAGGAACGCGTAGCTAGACGATTTGTAGAGAGCTTGCTGACCGCTGAACCTGGGAAAGTGCTTTTGCTAGCCGATGCCTATGCCGTTTTCTTAAGATTGGCGAAACAACATAACCTTGAACCGGTTAAGCGCAGTGATTTTAAGGCAATGGTAGTTCCTATAGTTCAAGAGCAGTTTGGCGTTAGATTAAGGAACGATTTGAGAATTGATGAGCGAAGTGGTGTGAGGGGATGGAAGAACGTAAAAATGGTTTCAGGCTAGGCCAGGGTGATTTGTGAGCCATATTGCGCTTTTAATTGCATTCCTATTAGTAGCCCAAGAATCAAATGCAGCCCCGGTTATACTTGATGAGATATCCTGAATACACGTTACTTCGCCATTAGTCTCTGCTAGAAGTGATATTGCTCGTTTAAGGAAAGAGCATTTATGAAAACATGGGTAAAAACATCGGCTCTGGGGATTTCTGTCGCAGTTATAATCTGCATCGCCGCTCGCGCGCAGTTGAACAACCTCATCCAAGGCACGCTTACGCCCGCGCAGGACAGCATCGTTCAAATCACTGCCGAAGCGATGGGGTTGGAAGCGGTAGCCCTTGAAGACCTGCCGCGAGGCGGAACTTATTGGTGGGTTTATCCGTCCGGGGTCACGGCTCCTGTGCCCTTTCCGCCAACGGATCGAATCGTGCCAATCTATGCCATTGCCGAGGGTCAGTTCTTGGTAGATGTCACCGATGGACAAGTTGCTGAGCGTGCGCTGCGCTGGAGGTTGCCACAAGCAACAACCAGCAGCCTTTCCGTTAGCGCAGTGGACCGGCTGGGTAACGCGGTTGCCGACCTGATTGAGAAAATTCAGCAGACTCAGTTTGAGCGCACGATGATGATGTCCTTGGGCTTTCCATCACCCGGCGAAGGTGGCGGCGGCACGAATGGGAGCGATTACGGCAACTATTCCACCTACACCATCGACACAAATTTACTTTGGCTGGAAATCACGAATGTTTCCAATGGCTGGTCGCATTTAAGTTTATACAGTGGCACCAACCAATTTACCACCAATCAGGTTTTCGCCATTCTGACCAAGACAAACCTGCTCGATGCCAACTGGAACATCGAAACGATTGTTTTCCCCACGCCAAATCAAACCAACGTAATGCCGTTCACGGTTCAGAACTTTGACCGGGAGATATTGTTTTTCAGGGCGCAGGACTGGACAGGCGCGGACAGCGACGGCGATGGCATCCCTAACTGGTGGATTTGGAAATACTTTCACACGTTAAGCTTGAACGCGACCAATTTGGACAGCAAAGGCAACACGCTCGGCTATGATTACACCAACCACATTGACCCGAACGCCATTAACTTTACGATTGAGTCCGCAAGCCAATACGCCAGCACCAGCTATCCCGACCT
>CAILXE010000396.1 GCA_903838095.1 uncultured Chlorobiaceae bacterium | reverse complement strand
GTTTCTTTTTTGCTGCAAAAAAAACGTCTCACCGGGGCTCATGAATTATTCAGGTTAGTTTACACAATGGTAAAAAATTATTTCCGTTACATTTTTATTTTTAATCCAGCAGCGGACAAAGGGCGTGCTTTTCGCAAGTCGCAGTGGCTTCATGAACTGGTGTCCGGTAGAAAAGACTCTTTGGTTATAACAACAACCTATGCTGGTCATGCGGGTGATATTGCGCGTTGTGAGGCAAAAGAAAATATCTGTCTGATCGCGTGTGGAGGAGATGGGACGATTCATGATATAGTTAATGCTGTTGCTGGTGCCGGTATTACAATCGGAGTTTTACCGATAGGGTCGGCCAATGATTTTATCAAAACGCTTTATCCTGATAACATCGAATCCTTTGATATCACTCACTTTTATAATGCATCATGCAGAAATGTTGATCTTGGAAGTGTTTATTATGGTAAATCCGAGCACCGTTATTTTGTCAATTCACTGGGGATCGGTTTGACCGGAAGTATTGCAAAGAGCGTTCAAGAGACGATGTGGCTGAAAGGAGAACCTGGATACATTTATGCTCTTTTGCGTGTCCTGTTTGATTATGTGCCATTGGTAATGACCATAAAGATTACTCTTGAAAATTCAATCATGGAGCTTCATGAACCTGTTTTTGCATTTTCGGTGTTGAATGGGAAAATTGAGGGCGGAAAATTCAGGATAGCTCCGCATGCTGAATTATCGGATGGTTTGCTGGATGTCTGTATTCTCAAAGCAGTGCCTAAACATGAATTTTTTCGTTATGTTTTGAAATATCTGCGAGGGATACATATCACCGACCCACAAGTTATTTACTGCAAGGCGACTGCGGTTGAAGTTATTCTTGAGAACCCCCATGTTATGCACATGGATGGAGAGGTGTATGATAATGTTTGTGGCAGGATTACGATTTCAGTTGTTTCAAATGGGCTTTCTGTGATATAGATCAGTCTTTCTGTTTTATCCTGCGAGTTCTGACAGATAGCTTTTTATTGACTGATGTTTTCCAAGGCCCAGTTTTTTATGCATTCTGTAGCGGATGCTTTCCATGCCTCTTGTTGATAAGCCTATGGAGCGGGCAATCTCTGCGGTGTCGTAATTCAGCTTTACAAGCAAACTTATTCTCAGTTCGCGCTGATTAAGGTCAGGAAATTTTGTCTGAAGTTTTGAGAGAAAAAGTAAATCAGACTCAGTCATTTCAATGTCGGGCTGTTTGTCGAGCACTTTATTTTCTATGAGACTCAGGCAGGAGTGGGTCATCTCTTGTTTCAGGTTTGGATCTATGTCAAGGGACTCTATCTTTTCAAGAAGATGACGGAAGCCATTCTTGGTGTCAGCTATAGCTTTCGATATTTTGCCAAGTTCCAGATTCTGTGTCTCGATTTTCCTTGTAAGATTGGTTATTTCGTTTTGCATATCGCGAGTGGACTTTTTGTTCACTTCCGCTTGTGCATTTGTCTTGATAACCATCTGGATGATTCGACTTTCAAAGTTTTGTTTAAGCAAATGTATTTCACTTTTC
>CAILXE010000395.1 GCA_903838095.1 uncultured Chlorobiaceae bacterium | reverse complement strand
GCCGCAAAAGCAGGAATCAGGGTTGGCGACACTATTCTTGCCATCAACAACAAAGATGTCAAGAAAATGGCGCTTGCCGATGTCAAGGCTATGATAAAGGGAGTGGCTGGCTCGTCGCTCACCTTCAGGCTTGCTCGTCAAGGCTCTGCTGCTCCGGTTACTGCCACCCTGGTTCGAGAGGAGGTTCGGGTCAATACCGTGAGCTATTCCGGTTTGATAAAAGGAATCGGCTATATCGAAATGAAGAGTTTCAGCGCCCGTTCGGCTGATGAGCTTCGAGCCGCTTTTCGTGGACTGCAGCGAGATGCAAAAGAGCAGCGTATTCCCCTGAAAGGTATTATTCTTGATCTGCGGAACAATCCCGGAGGTTTGCTGAATGCCGCAGTTGATGTTACCTCGCTTTTTGTCGGCAAAGGAAGTGAGGTTGTTTCCATTCGGGGACGTTCAGCGGAATCCTCAAAATCATATCTGACCGAAACCCCTCCCCTTGATGCAGCAATTCCTCTTGCACTGCTTATCAACGGAGAGAGCGCGTCTGCGGCTGAAATTGTTTCGGGCGCAATTCAGGATCTTGATCGTGGTGTTATTATTGGTGAGCGTTCTTTCGGGAAAGGTCTGGTGCAGTCAGTTATCAGGATTTCCTATGATAATGCGCTGAAGCTCACGACCGCGAAATACTATACTCCCTCGGGCCGTTTGATTCAGAAGGAGATCAAACCGGCGCATGAGTCGCGAAAGGTTCTGCCGAAAGCTCAGGAAGGCAATGCCCAGCAGATTTTCTATACCAAAAAAGGGAGAAAGGTCTACGGAAGTGGAGGAATTACGCCGGATATTCCCGTTTCTGAACAGGCGATGTTCCCCTTTCTTGCGGAACTTCGCAAAAAGGGTGCGCTTTTCCTTTTTTCAAACGGTTATTGCGCCTCTTATGCTCTTCCACCTCTGCTGCCGCTTGATCGTCAGAAGCTTATGGCCTCTTTTGATGACTTTCTTCGCAAAAAGAAATTTGTTTATACCTCTGACTCCGAACGTCATCTCACCGAGTTGAAGGAAAGTCTGAAAAAATCACAGCCAGCCGAAGGTCTTTCGGAGTTGAACACTCTTGGCGCATTGCAGCAGGAGGTACTGAAACTGAAAGAGCAGGAAATCGGGAAAGAGTCATCCCGTGTTGCACAAGCGCTTGAGGTTGAGATTCTTCGCCATTATAATGAACGTCTTGCACGGCGGGCGGAGCTTGATCATGACGCCCAGGTCAATAAAGCGATTGAGGTTCTTTCTGATTCGAGGAAGTATGCCTCTATGCTTCATCTCTGAGTTTTTGCCAACTGCCCCCGTTCATACTCCCTGATTTTTCGTTGTGCGCCGATCACAATCATCAGATTGCTCACCGTAAGCAGGCTTTCGGCAAGTCCGTGCAGCAGATCGTCGTGTGACAATGTTGGATATCCTCTCACCTGGGTGGCAAGATACATGCAGAAAATGGTGACGGAGATAAAAACCAGCACAAACCAGAATCCGGCAACGGTCAGCCCGGAAAAAATTGTCCGGTCACGTCGATGAAGGATCAGCAGCAGCACCAGAAACGTGAGATAGACGACACTTGAGAGTTGCAGAATAGCGTCAAAGATGTCTGCGCCGAGGTACGACTGTGGTTTTCCTGCAATCATGATGGCGGCCATAGCTCCTGTATATGCCGCGACGGGGGCTTTATTGGTTTTTTTGAGCAGGTTCAGCGTGGCAAGCAGGAGCGCCGTGCTGCCAATGAGATTGATGAGCTCCGACAGATCAAGAAGCAGCGGAATGGAATCTCCTGAGACGTGGTAGCTCAGCACAAAAAAGCTGCCGCTCCAGTGCGGCAGCATGGCAAGGCCAAAGAGGCTGATCTCGCGTCTGCCCGATATTTTGCCATACCGGAAGAGAAGTGCTGCTGCAACTCCCCATTCAAGCGCTGAGGAGAGGTGGATAATCCAGTTGGGAAAAGAGAGCAGCATTCAGGAGCCCTTGATGAGGTGATAGATATTTTTGGAAAAGATTTTCATTTGGACGGGCCAGGAGGCAGGAATCATCTTTTTGTAGAGATACGAGTCGAAGGTGATACGCTG
>CAILXE010000394.1 GCA_903838095.1 uncultured Chlorobiaceae bacterium | reverse complement strand
AATAACCAATAACCAATAACTTATAACTTATAACTGGAGACTAACGACCGTGGACTTATTCATTCTACTGTTATGGATTCTGCTACTTGCCTTATTTTTTGCAAAGGTGGAAATAAATATTGAGGGTGGCAACGGCTGGGGGGCCGGACTCCCGACTTGGCGCATAGAGAAACACTGGCTCCTGGATATTTTCTGGGGTGGACGGGCGATGACAGGTTACCACGCATGGGTTTTCCCTTTTATCATCCTGCTTTTTCACACGGTCTTTTTTGTGGGATGCCAATGGTCATTAAAGCTGGAAGCAAGGATTGTCGCCTAGCTTATGCTGTTCTGGTTAATCGAGGATTTCCTGTGGTTCGTGCTGAATCCGCATTACGGATTCAGGAAATTCAATAAAAACGACATTCCATGGCACAGTCACCGTTGGTTTATTTTCATGCCGGTCGACTACTGGATATTCATGGTTGCTGCATCTATGCTGTTGTGGTATTCAAGTCTTTAAATCATCTTTTTCGCAGGATATGCTGCGAAAAAGATTAACCTATCGTGGTTGCAGGGCGAGATGCTAATGTCAAAATCGCCTGTTATCAGTGTATGCGGCTTATGCCTCTTGTTTAAATCCATCATGGGAAGATTCTCATCTTCAAAAATCCTGTCATTTTCAAAATAAATCAAATCATTCAAGTCAATGGTCATTTTTCTCCTGGTAATATTATTGTAAACTTGCTGCCTTTGCCGACAGCGCTTTCGACTTCCACTTTTCCGCCGTGCACATTTGCAATATGCTTGACAATAGAGAGCCCGAGCCCTGTTCCGCCCAGTTTCCTGCTCCGCGCCCTGTCAACACGGTAGAACCTCTCAAACACCCTCATGATATGTTTTTCGGATATCCCGCAGCCGTGATCCCTCACGCTGATCAAGATCCTGCCGTTTTCACGGCATGAGTCTATTTCCACCGAGCTCTGGGGCTCGCTGTATTTTATCGCATTGTCGATGAGATTCACGAGCGCCTGTTCAATCAGCGAACTGTTAATCATAACCACGATGCTTTTATTGCAATTAACGGTGAAGGTGATTTGCTTCTGATCCGCCTTCTCCCTGCAATCGGCAAGAGCAGCTTCAATCACATTTTCAATGCGTGTTTCGAAAAACTTTCCGGCCTCGTCCTGTTTCCCATTCTCCAACTTAGACAGGCTCAAGATGTCATCCACAATAGATGTCAGCCGCTCAGTATGCCTTCCTATTATTTTCAACAGCTGGGCTGCATCCTCTTTTCCAGTATCAGTCTCGAGAAGTGTTTCAACTGAGGCTTTGATGGCTGTCAGCGGCGTTTTGATCTCATGGGATACGTTCGCAACAAACTCGCTTCTGAGGTTCTCAAGCTTTTTCAATCGGGTTATGTCATTCATCACAAGAAGAGCGCCAGAGCAACCGCCCTCCGGATTATTCAAGACCGTGCCACGCACGTAAAGATGGTGCTGCTCGCTGTCAAAAAAACTCAGCTCCTTCTCCACTGTCTGTTTTT
>CAILXE010000393.1 GCA_903838095.1 uncultured Chlorobiaceae bacterium | reverse complement strand
CCTCCCCGATAATGACAAAGACAAAATCATTGTAGGAGAGTGGAAGATACAGCTCTCGCTGCTTGCTGGCCCCGATACCAAGCCCAAAAAGCCCGCCGTTGCCAAGCCCGATCAATGCCTGAATAACCTGATAGCTCAGCCCTTTTTCATCCCCGCTTGTAAATGAGAGCAGACGGGCAACTCGATATGGTGCCGCAATAGCAAAAGCCGCCCCAATCGGAATAAGCAGCGAAGCTGTAGCCAGCAGGTGCCGAAGATTGACCCCGCCGATATACATCATGGTAAAGCCGATCACGCCAATAAGCGAAGCCGTACTGAAGTTCGGTTCAAGGGCCACAAGAGCGACGACCGTCATCAGCAGGGTCAGCAAGGGGTAATAAGAGTTATGGAGATCCTGTATATAGGCCTGTTTTTCAGTGACAAGCCGTGAAAAATGAAAGATAACGGCATACTTTGCAAAGTCTGACACCTGAAACTTAAACGGTCCGAACCCTATCCAGCGGGCAGCACCGGAAATAAGGCCAACCGCTTTCATGGCAAGAAGCAGCGCAAGAAGCCCAATGCTTGCAAACAGAATGATTTTGCTGGTCTTCCAGAAGACATGATAATCAATCAATGCAACCAGCAGGATGGTTATACTTCCAAGCACCGCAAACGAAAGCTGTCGCCACAGGAAATATTCTGAGCTTGCGTACTTTGTTGCCGCCCATCCCGCACCACTGCTGTAGACGATGACAACTCCTATGCAGATCAGAAGCGCAACAATGAGCATCAGCAATTTGCCGGCAATCATCTCTCCAAATGAAGTGCGTGCAAATTCTTCCAGAGTAACCACCTCGGGAGAAACAGGGATAGAGTCAGTGTTCACCATGGCTGCAACTGATGCACATATTGTTTAAACTGCTGGCCACGCTGCTCAAAATTATCGAACATATCAAAACTTGCGCAACCTGGAGAAAACAGCACCGTCTGCCCGGGCATGGCAGCCTCACGGGCAAAACTCACCGCTTCTGCAAGGGAAGCCGCCTCTTTATGAGGAATCACCCCCTCAAAAAAAGAGGCTATTTTGGCCTGCGACTCTCCTATGGCAATAATCAAGGAAATTTTGCTGCGTAATAAATCAATGACTGACGAATAGTCATTGCCTTTATCGCGGCCGCCAGCAATAAGAACCGCAGTCCCGGGCAGCGCTTCAATTGCCGTCCGCATCGCATTGATGTTGGTTGCCTTTGAATCATTAACCCAGTCCGCGCCATTGATGGTCATGACAAATTCCTGACGATGCTCAACGCCCCTGAACTCCCGGAGAGCAGATCGGACTGCGTCATTGCCGATACCCAACGCCCGCGCGACAGCAATTGCCGCAAGCACATTCGATATATTGTGCCTCCCTCGAAAACTGCTTTTCAGAATATCGGATGTCACCATGATCTGCTCATCACCACTTGCCGAACAAACAACAATAGCCTCGCCATCAAGCAGTACATTGCGACGATCAATCATCCCGTCAGGCACTTTTTCCATGCCGAATGCAAGCATCCTGAATGGAAATCCTTCTGCCCCCGCTGTAAAATGGGCCGTCAGCAGTGCATCGTCCTGATTATAAATGGTGGTATCATTGCCACGCTGGTTTGCATAAATCCTGAACTTCGCTGCGGCATACTTCTGCATATCATGTTCATAACGATCAAGATGGTCAGGCGTAATATTGGTTATCACAGCAACATCAGGCCTGAAGGTAACGCATCGCTCCAACTGGTAACTGCTCAGCTCAACCACAGCAACATCTCCGGCGTTCATCTCCCGCACCATCGAAGAAAACGGCACCCCGATATTGCCGACACTGAACGATCTGTACCCATGCAGACGACCATCCTCTTCACAGATACGGTGGACAAGCGTTGATGTCGTCGTTTTACCGTCCGTACCGGTTATGCCGACAATTCTTGCCTTGCAGAAATGACTCGCAATTTCGATTTCGCTGTAGACCGGTATCCCTTTTGCCTGCATCGTTTTGACAACAGGCGCTGAGGGGGGAATGCCGGGACTGAGAACACAAAAATCGGCTTGATACACCCTCTCTGAATGACCTTTCTCTTCGAAAGGTATCTGCATATCCAGCAACTGTGCGGCTTCCTTCTCGCCGATTGAGCCAAGCTCACTGCAGAACACCCCCGCGCCCTCGAGGTGAAGCAGCACGGCAGCGGCAAGACCGCTTTTACCCGAACCAATGACAGAGACTTTTTTACCCTTTACATCCATAGCTGTTATCTGAGTTTTAAGGTCATGAGACTGGCCAGAAAAAAGAGAATGGTCAAAATCCAGAACCTTATCACAATTTTTTGTTCCGCCCATCCCTTCAACTGAAAATGGTGATGAAGAGGCGCCATTAAAAATATTCTCCGGCCCTGACCGTACCTCATCTTCGAGTACTTGAAATAAAGCACCTGCATGGAGACCGAAAGCGTTTCAAGAAAAAAAATACCGGCAATCAACGGCAGAAGAAGCTCCTGCTTGATTAATAACGCAATAACAGCGATCGCACTTCCAAGGGCAAGAGAGCCGGTATCGCCCATGATTATTTCAGCAGGATTCGAGTTGAACCACAAAAAGCCGACACAGGACATGACAATAGCCATGCTGACGACGGCCACCTCGCCCCCACCCGGAATAAATGGAATATTGAGATAGACCGCATAGACCGCATTTCCGGCAAGGTAGGAAAAACCACCAAGACCCATGACCACAATAGCCGAACTACCCGCTGCCAGGCCGTCAAGCCCGTCAGTCAGGTTGACCGCATTCGATACGGCCGTAATAATGAAAATAACAATCGGTATATAGAAATAGCCGTAGTCAAGCGTCAGATGCTTGAAAAACGGCACCGTGGTCGTCGAGAGAAGCACTGAAAACGCCGGATCCTGCCATGTATAAATCCCTATCACCAATCCAAGAGATATCTGCCCGATAAGCTTGTAACGTGCGGAGAGCCCCCCCTTGATTTTCAATGCAACCTTTCGGTAGTCATCAATAAAACCGATAATACCCATCCAGAGAATCGCCAGCATAATCAGCCAGACATGGGGATCGGTGAATTTTGACCAGAGAAGCACAGATATCTCAATGGAAAAAATAATGAGCACCCCGCCCATGGTAGGAAGAGCCTTTTTCTTTTTATGCTCAGGAGGCGCCTCCTCCTTGATTGGCTCAATGAATCGTAATTTCAGATATCTGATCAGTCCGGGACCGGCAAAGAGAGTAATCAGCAACGCAGTAATCGCAGCAGCGCTTGCCCTGAAGGTAAGATACTCGATAACACGCAGTATCGGGAAATGGAAAATCTCGTTGATATGTTTCAACAGATAATAAAGCATATCGTATTCTTACCTGGTTATGTTTCGTTCAGAAATGAGCGCCTCAACAACCTGTTCAAGCTTCATGCCCCTGGAGCCCTTGAAAAGCACAACATCGCCCTCATACAGTAAGGGAAGTAACGCGTCCAATAACTGTTTCCTGCTTTCGAAATGGCCCAAGCACGTAGCTGAAGCTTCCCGGCAAATCATCCGGGCCTTGTCTCCAAAAGTAAGCAATAAATCAACAGGATTCTGCTGAATATAGCGGCCAATAGCCTGATGCTCAGCATCTCCAGAGACTCCGAGTTCAAGCATATCAGCCAGAACGGCAACTCTCTTCCCTGAGCAAGGCATATCACAAAGCGCATCAATTGCCCGTCGCATTGAGTCCGAATTGGCATTATAGGTATCATTCAGAATCCTGAGACCGGCAGAGTCAAGCAGCTCAAGCCGTTTCCAGCCCGGTGCAGGAACAAGCCGCTCAAGCCCCTCCCGAATCTGCTGAAATGAGAGGCCGAAATGAAGCCCGACAGCGGCCGCCGCCACCGCATTGATAACATTATGCCTTCCGGTAAAATTGAGCGTAACCTTTTCACTGCCATTCCCCGAACATAACAGAAAAGAGAGCCGGCCATCCTGCCCTACAGAAATCTCCCTGGCCCAGCAAATTTGAGTGGGACTTTCCGAAGTGCCATAACTGAGACTTCCGGAAAGAGCTGAACCTGCCTCCCGGAGCAGTGGATCATCGGAATTGATAAACGCCGTGCCGTTATGCTGATGCAGATAATCATAAAGCTGCGTCTCCGCAGCGGCAACCCCTGCCAGATCAAGCAAAAACTCCAGATGCTCATGGCCGATATTGGTCAGAAGAGCATGGGTCGGTTTGGCAAGCCCGGCAAGCACTGCCATCTCTCCAGGATGATTGATACCAAGCTCAAGAACAGCAATACCGGTATCATGCCTGAGTTGCAGCAACGTCAGAGGAACTCCCAGATGGTTGTTGCGATTTCCCTGGCTTACCGTAACCTTGAAACCGGTACCGAGAACTGAAGCCACCATCTCCTTTGTGGTCGTTTTCCCGTTACTGCCGCCAATAGCCACAACAGGAACCGAAAATCTGCTCCGGTAAACCGCAGCAAGCTGCTGTAAGCCAGCAACAGGATCTGTTACAACAATAAAACCCTTTCCGGGCGGCGGTTCCAAGGATCCTGCCTTTTCATACCACTCACGGCTCACCATTGCCCATGAGGCACCATTCTCGAATGCCGTGGCTATATAACTGTGGCCATCAGTTCTTTCACCCTTCAGGGCAATAAATATTCCTCCTTTTGTCACCTCTCTTGAATCAATGACCACGTTCGGATCGACAAGCTCCAGTGAAGGAGCCTCCGTCTTCGCAACTGCTACGTCCCCTATATTCCGGAAATCGTTGATCCCGAGAACCCCTTTCTCATTCACTGACACACGCTCCTCACCGGATATCCGGCGCCATTTTCCTGCATTGATTGTCGTAAAATCTCCTGATCTGAAAAGTAATATTTTCGACCAGCGATCTCCTGGTATGTTTCATGGCCTTTTCCTGCAACAAGAAGCACATCTCCCCGTTTGAGAATGGAAACCGCCGTCCTGATTGCTTCGGCCCGATCACTGATACGCCGGTAAATCCTTCCGGCCATTCCAGCCTCAATTTCATCAAGAATGCTCTCCGGCTCCTCATCACGAGGATTATCTGAAGTAAGAATAACCTCGTCGGCAATTTCGGAGGCAATTCGACCCATTTCAGGACGTTTTGAACGGTCGCGGTTGCCGCCGCACCCAAAAACCACAACGAGGCGGGCCTCTTCAGACTTCAGCGTACGCAAGGTATCAAGCGCCTTGGAAAGGGCGTCGGGTGTATGGGCATAATCAACAAACACTGAGCGATCCTCACTCGCATCTCCGATTCTTTCCATGCGCCCTTCAACGGCTGAAACTGCCGAAAGAGCGCTGCATATCTCTTTCGGCCGAAGCCCCATCCCTGTCCCTGTAGCTGCCGCCTCAAGGACATTCATAACATTGAACTGTCCCGGCAGTCCGACCTGCATGGTCAAAACCGTATCAGGAAAATGCAGAGCAACAGTGCTTGAAGAAAGAGTGCTTTGCAGAATATCAGCCTTAAAAGAGTGTCTGCCCGACAACGTCAGAGTTCCTCCGTCACGCAGCGAACAAGTGTATATTTTGTCAGGAGCAACCCGTTCCGCCATCTGAACTGCACAGGGATCATCAATATTGAAAACCCCAAACCCTTCTGGTGAAAGCTGATCAAACAACTGCTGCTTGGCAGATGCATACTTCTCCATGGATTGATGAAAGTCAAGATGCTCCATGGTCAGGTTAGTAAAAAGAGCCGCATGAAATTTTATACCGTAGACTCTCTGCAACACAAGTGCATGAGATGAAACCTCCATGACGGCGGCCCTGCAACCCGCCGCCACCATCCGACTGAACAGGTCATGCAGGCCGTGAGCCTCAGGAGTGGTACGGTCAAGCGGAATATCAAGATTTCCAATGCGGCAGAGATTTGTGCCGATATAACCTGCGGAAATTCCGCAGGCATTGAGCATTGAGGTAATCAGCCTGGCAGTGGTCGTCTTGCCGTTGGTACCGGTTACCCCGATAATCAACAAGCGATCAGAAGCATAACCATAAAAAATCCGTGAAGCCTCAGCGAGAGCCTTGCGTGCATCCGCCACTTTTATATAAAGAGCGGATGGCGCGAACTGATCAGGAAATTCTTCGCAGATAATCGCTACAGCCCCACGCTCAACCGCTTTTCCGATAAACCGGTGACCGTCAGTACAGTAACCTCTTACCGCAACAAAAAGCGCACCGGAAGTCACCTCTCGAGAGTCACTGGTAATCATACATACCTTTTCGGGCGGACGGGCATGTCCGGCAACCTCCAGAGAATTAATCCCATTGAGCAACTCATCCAGTTGCACCACCTGCTGCTGGATGGTACTCTCTTGCATGCCTGTCATCAGAGCGATCAGTTAATCTTTTTTAATGATAGCCTTACAACAACAACTCTCTTTTTTTCAACCTTGCTGCCAGGAGGAATGTTTTGCCTCACAACCACCCCCTCAAAATCTCCCGAATAGTCCATCTCCAGATTCAGCCATTTCAGCAGCCTCAATGCATCACGCCCTTTCAATCCTCTGAGTTCCGGCACGGTCACTGTTGAAACCGAGTCAATAACGCCCTGTTCCAGGGAACGGATTGAAAGGTTTTTTTGCATCTCCTCTGAACAAGCCACCATGCGTGATGCTATACTGGCAAAAACAGGAACGGCAACTGTGGCGGCATAATAGGCTGTTTTGGGATTTTCAACAAGCACAATAATTGCATAGCGGGGAGCCGCAACAGGAAAATATCCGACAAACGAAGAGACATAAGCACGATTTGAATAAGAGCCACCTGCCGCACGACGCGCAGTTCCGGTCTTGCCGGCAACATTCATGCTGATCAGAATATCATTTTTTGCTGTGCCGCTGTCAACAACTGCTTTAAAATACTCTTTGCCAAGATATCTTGCCGTTGCAACTGATACGACTCTCTGCACTTTTTCCGGTGCCCCTTCACGAATCACCCTGCCATTGGCATCAGTAATTTTTTTGATAATAAACGGCCTCATCAACTCACCATCATTGGCAATTGCGGCATAAGCCTGCAGAATCTGCAGCGGAGTTGTCATGACCTGATAACCATATCCCATCCATGGAAGTGTGGTCATATCCCACTGGGTCAGCGGTCGAACCATTCCACGCGCTTCACCAACCAGTCCGATCCCTGTTTTCCTGCCAAAGCCAAAATTTCTCGTATAGGCATTGAACTGTTCGCGACCAATCCGCATGGCCGTCGCAGCGGCAACGATATTGCTTGAATACATGATTGCCTGACGAAATGTTATGTATCCATAGGGTTCATGATCCGTAATCTTCAGTTTATAGAAAGGCATAGAACCGTTATAGGCAAAAACGACATCTTCTGCCTTTCTGTTAAGCACCTCGGTTGCGGCAGCAGCCATAACCAACTTGAATGTTGATCCTGGCTCAAACATCTCGGTCACAGCGCGGTTTCTGGAATTCTCACTTGTCCATGTCCCCCTGTTATTGAGATCAAATGCAGGACTGTTGGCCATGGCAAGTATCTCGCCTGTTCGCACATCCATGATAATACTTGTTGCCGCATCTGCTTTGAACGTTGCCACCGCCTTGGCGAGTTCATCTTCAACAATGCTTTGAATATCACTGTCAATTGTCAGTTGGACACTCGACCCCTTTACCGG
>CAILXE010000392.1 GCA_903838095.1 uncultured Chlorobiaceae bacterium | reverse complement strand
TTCCACTCCCATAAGAACAACAATGGCGTTTTTCCGGGTCATGACGGCAAAAAGCCCGAAGCCCAAAAGAATGGCCGAAATTGTCAAATAGTGATTGAGCCCTATGGTTGTCAACTGTTCCATTATGGTGATAGACATATTGTTCGTTATTTGCTGCTCTTGTCGAAACGTGCAAGAAATGCGGCTCCAATCAGTGCTGCAAGCAGCAGAATGGAGACCATCTCAAATGGCAGCACGTAGCGTGACATGGTTTCAAATCCTATCCGTTCAACAATGCTTCCCTGCAGGGTGGTTTCGGAGGGCATCCAGCCGTGTGTGGTATAAAAGGTATAGAGCATTGCCCCGATCATGACCGCGAGAAGGAGTGTGCCGGGAATAATATGAATCACTTCGCTCTTCTTCCCCTGCATAATGCTGTTGGTAAACATGACACCAAAGAGCAGAAGAACAAGGATACCGCCGACATAGACCACTACCTGGGTCACCGCAATGAAATCGGCGCTGAGAAAAACATAGAGCGCTGCGACACCGAAAAAGGTAAAGAGCAGCGAAAAAGCGGAATAGATAACGTTCCGGGTAAAGACAACAAAAGCTGCCGAACAGACCGTAATGGCCGCAAAAAGATAAAAGATGACGGTATATGTAGGATTACTCATGGGATTCAGTATTGGTTTCCGCTGCTTTCTTTGCCTTTTCTGCCTGTGCCTTTGCCTGAATATCGGCAAGCTTGCGACGCTTTGCCTCTGCTTCAAGACGGGTCAGATTTCCGAAGTGGTAGATCATGTTGTCGCGGTCAAACTCGGAGAAATCGCTGACCGGGGTATGGAAAAGGCACTCTGTCGGACAAACTGTGGTGCATATTCCACAGGTCATGCACTTTGCCACATCAATATCAAAAACTGGTATCCAGAATTTTTTCTGCTGCCCGTCGGAGGTTTTTCCGCACACAGCCAGATCATCGGGCGCAACTTTGATGGTCTCCATGGTGATGCACGATATGGGACATGCCCTGACACACTGACCGCAACCGATACAGTCTTCGACAGCATTGTAGAGACGGTAACGACCATGCGGAGGGGTCGGGATCACCTCACGGGGATATTGGAGGGTACAGAGACCATCGACCTGACGAAAATAGTTCGCATCATCAAGGCCTGCATCGCCTTTGCGATGAACGGCATTGAAAAAATGCTTCAGGGTGATTCCCATACCGGTGGCAATGGTAACGGCGCCGGTCTTGATATTTCCGAAATACTCACTCATAATCTTACGGAATATAGATTTCCCAAATTGCGGTCAGCACAAAACTGACAAAGGCAAACGGAGTCAGAACTTTCCAGCAGAGGTACATCAACTGGTCGACCCTCAGGCGGGGAAGCGTCCAGCGAAGCCACATCTGTATAAAAATGAAGAAGAATCCTTTTGATATAATCCAGAATGCTCCCCAGACCGGCCCGCTTGTCCAGTCGTTCAGCGCAATTGCTCCGAGATTCGGCAGTGGTGAGTTCCAGCCGCCAAGGAAAACAATGGAGATAATGGCGGAGACCATGAACATGCTGCCATATTCAGCAAGAAAGATAACAGCAAACTTCATCCCGGAGTATTCGGTGAAGTAACCGGCAACAAGTTCTGATTCTGCTTCAGGAATATCGAATGGCGCACGGTTTACTTCGGCAAGGGATGCGATAAAGTAAATCAGGAAAGGCAACCATGCTATCGGTGAGTGAAAGAGATAAAAGTGTGCAAAGCCGTAAGTCCCTGACTGAAGCATCGTGATTTTCTGCATATCGAGGGTGCCTGCCATCATGGCGCCGCAGAGCAGGGCGATGGCTGCGGGAATTTCGTAGCTGACAATCTGTGCAACACTGCGGACAGCTCCGTACAGTGACCACTTGTTGTTGGAACCCCATCCTGCCGCCAGGATACCAACCACTTCTATAGCGACAATGCCGAGGGCATAAAAGAGACCGACGTTCAGGTTTGCTCCGATAAAGGCGGGGCTGAAAGGAAGAACGGCAAAGGCAAGGAAGGAACCCACAAACAGGATACCGGGTCCAACGACAAAAAGAAACTTGTCGGCTGAAGCGGGAACGATGTCCTCTTTCTGGAGAAGCTTAAGAATATCAGCAATGGTCTGGAGAATACCCCATTTGCCAACTTCCATAGGGCCAAGCCTGTCCTGCATGAAGGCTGAAATTTTGCGTTCGCCGTACACACCGTAGGTGAGTGAGTAGAGCGCAATAAAGACAAGGGGGATTGCGGCAATAATCACCAGACCGAGAGGCAGACCAAAGAGATAGAACCCGGCAAGTGCTTCTGACCAGGCATTGAGACTGTTACCCATAAGAAAAGGGATGCTAAATTGCGATAAGGCAGTTGTACTCATCTGTCAACCTCCCCGAGAACGATATCGATACTGCCGATAATGGCGACAAGATCAGGTATGAGCTGCCCTTTTGAAAGATCTTTCATGGCTGAAAGGTTGACAAAGCAGGATGACCGGGCTTTGCAGCGAACGGGTTTGGTTGATTTTCCGTCACTTTCAATATAGAAGCCAAGCTCGCCGCGTGGATTTTCTGCGCGGCCATACACTTCACCGGCTTTTGGACGAATCCGCTTTGGAATGGCTGAACGTGGATTGAATCCTTCGGCAGAAGGCATTTTGTCGATGCACTGCTCTATAATTTTCAGACTTTCGTCCATCTCCCAGGCACGGACAAGGTGGCGTGACAGGCAGTCGCCAATAACGGAATGTTTGCCATCGGGCACAGGAACTTTAAAGTCGAGTTCCGGATAAATCGAGTAGGGATCGTTTCTTCTCAGGTCCCACTTGACTCCTGAACCACGAAGCATGGGGCCAGACCAGCCATAGTTGATGGCAACGTCAGCAGGCATGATGCCGATACCCCATGTTCTTTTGACAAAGATCTCGTTTTCGGTGAGCAGATTGCAGAGTTCGAGGGCTTTTGGCCTGAAATAGTTGACAAACTCTTTGACTCTTGTGAGAAAATCTGCCGGCACATCGTAGGCAAGACCGCCAACCCATATATAATTATAGAGCATTCTGGCTCCTGATGCCCATTCGAGCAGCCCGAGAATAATTTCACGGTCACGGAAACAGAAGAGAAAGGGGGTAAATGCGCCAAGGTCAATGCCGTAGGTACCAATAGCGACAAGGTGCGATGCGATCCTGTTCAGTTCGGCGACAATCACCCTGATAAACTCGACACGACGGGGAATTTCTATATCAAGAAGTTTTTCAACGGTTATGGCATAGGCAAATTCACTGTTCATACCGGCCAGGTAGTCAAGTCGGTCGGTATAGGGGACAACTGCGGGGTAATCAACGTTTTCGCAACACTTTTCAAAGCACCGGTGGAGGTAGCCGAGACAGGGCTCTGCTTCGGTAATAACCTCACCATCGGTAAGACACTCCAGCTTGAGCACTCCGTGGGTTGACGGATGCTGAGGGCCCATGGCGAGAACCATCTGCTCGGTGGCAAGATCTTTTTCTATAATAACGACCTTGTCGCTTTGCCTGGTAACCCTGACCGAACCCGGTACTGCTGTATCTAATTCCTGCATACGTAAGCTGCTTTTTCTATTTAAAACACTGTTAGTACGGCACCTTGATTCCGTGATACTTATCCTGCACCTTGTAATCTTTGCGAAGCGGGTATCCTTCCCAGTCATCGGGACAGAGTATTCTTTTGAGCTCGGGATGGCCGGTAAAGGTCATGCCGAACATGTCGTAGGCTTCCCTTTCGTGCCAGTTTGCTGTATGCCAGACACAGCTTATGCTCGGAATGGAACCTCCGTTGCGGGCACATTTAACTTTGACGGAAAGTTTGTGGTTGAGCAGGCCAAGTGATTCGAAATTGCAGATAATACCAAGCTTCTCGTCGACCGGATAATCGATGCCGGTCAGACAGGCCAGGTAGTTGAATTTGAGTTTTGGATGCTCCCGCATGAAAAGTGCAATTTCTGTCCAGAGGGAGGGATCGACAACTTCAAAAAAGGGCATGGTCTCATTGGTATCAAGCGCGGATACTGCCGCACCGAACTTTTCCTGGATTATTGCGTATGCCGCAGCGCTTTCCTGTAATGACTGCGAAAAAACCTTTCCTTCTTCCATCTGACAGTATGCCTTATAAATTAATAATTAAGCTCCGGCAACCTTGCGCTCATGCTCGATAATAAACCTGGGATCAACACTTTTTTCAGCCAGCTTTTTCAGGGCATCGGCTCTTGATATGCCAATCTGCTCCATCCGTATCAACTCCTGGACCTTCATGAGGCCACCGATCAGTGATTCCGGTCTCGGCGGGCAGCCCGGGACAAAAACATCGACCGGTATGACACGGTCAACGCCCTTGAGGACATGGTATCCGTGTTCCCAGTAGGGGCCTCCGCAGTTGGAACAGCTTCCCATGGAGAGAACGTAACGTGGTTCCGGCATCTGCTCGTAAAGGCGCACAACTCTTTCTGCCATTTTCATGGTCACGGTACCGGCGACAATCATCAGGTCGGACTGGCGGGGAGATGAGCGGGGGAAAATGCCGAAGCGTTCAAGATCGTAATTGGAGGCGTTGGTGGCCATCATTTCGATAGCGCAGCAGGCAAGTCCGAAACCCATCGGCCAGAGTGATGAGAGACGAGCCCAGTTCAGGACATTGTCAACCGATGTTACCAGCACGTTATGCTGTGTTATCCCGGCATCAAGTAAACCCATAACGATCTAATGAATGGTGAATAGTATGTTAGCCCCTCGGTGAGGAGGATTTCGCAGACGGCAGTTCCGGCAATTCCGGCATTTTCGGAATATTGGGAGTTGGTCTAACCCAGTCAAGATCTCCCTTCACCCAGGCATAGGCAAGACCAAGAATGAGAATACCGGCAAAGACAAGCGCCTCAACAAGTGCAAATGCTCCAAGAGGCTTGAATATGGTTGCCCAGGGAAAAAGGAAAACAACCTCAACGTCAAAAATGATAAAGATAAGGGCGACAACATAAAACCTGATATTGAACTTGACCCATGCGCTGCCGATTGCCTCTTCGCCGCATTCGTAGGTTGAGTTTTTTGCAGGGTTCGGGCGGCTCGGGCGCAGAAGGCGGGCTGTCAGATATCCGCCGGCAACAAAAATTACACCGAGGGTGAGGAAAGCAAAAACGTTGCCAAAATTACTCAGAGTCTGATCCATGAAACGCCATTTTGAGTTAATTCGGGGTCTGACAAAAAAACTGGTTCACTCCTGTATGATCCATGCCATGCTTTGTAACAGGTGCGCAAATATATAAAAAAAAATCTACGGGCATAATGAAAAAATCACTCTTCAGCTCTTTTCATCATGCTGATTGCCAAATTTTTGGCCAATACGCATAAAAAACTTTAACAGGAAAAAGGTGACCAGCAACACCGTAAGCAGTATGACCACCTGTGTGACCGGCCATGAGCCTGTGAGGCGAAAAAAGAGCGTCCCGACGGTGGACATCATCATAATCCAGATGATCGGCGCCCATGCAATACCGAGAATAACAGGAAGACCGGTTTTCATAAACCGCTTCTTCGTTTCAGGATCAGGAAAAAGTTTCATGGCGTTTCAAAAAAAAGGCTTCCGATTTGCCCGGCCAGTGCGGCATCGAGCGTTTTTAAGAGATCATATTCTTTTTTCAGACCTTTCATATCGCCCCGGGCAAGGTAATACATGGCTATCTTGCTGTGAGGTTCAGGTTTGTCGGGCTCGAGAGCGAGCGCTTTTTCAAAGGCCTCTTTTGCCTTGTCAAAATCTCCGAGATCAAGGTGGATATCACCCAGAACACAGTAAATATCGGTATAGTCCGGATTGATGGCAAGTCCTTTGTGAAGAGTTTTGAGGGCAGCCTCCTCTTTGCCGAGCATAAACTGCACAAAACCAAGGTGTTTGTAGGCGTGCATGCTGCCTGGGTCAAGCACAATGGTTTTCAGCAGGTCGCACGCTGCGTTTCGGTAGATGCCCATGGCGATGTTGGTCACTGCCCGGGCGTAGAGCGCTTCCGGATCACGCCGCCTTGCGGCAATGCAGCGGTCGAGCAACTCAAGCGCTTCGCTGTTGCGGTGTTCCTCTATACAGAGCAGCGCCCTTTCATACTGTGTCTGCGGATTGTCGGGATACTGCTGTAACGCACCCTCCTTTTCTGCTCTCTCGTGTTCTTCGTTCAATTGTTCGGAATTTTACGGGTTATGCTCAAGAGTTTCAAGGGCGTTCTGCAGGTTGTTGAGCGCCTGGAGCCTGAAAAGTACCTGACCGGAGAGCCATTGGCCAAATGGCGCCGAGTCGTTGATACATCTGATATACTGGAACAGCGGAAATCCGGCTTGTTCAAGCTTTTTGTATGCGTCGTATTCAGTCTCGCTGTTATCGGCAAAAAAACCGTAGGGAAACATGACTACGCCTGCATAACCTTCGGCCCTGAACTCCGTGAAGGCTTTTTCGATGGTATCGTCCGTCCACTCCCCTCCCCGGGAATGGTTCATGCAGCCCTGGCGCACATCGGTGAAGATATTGTTCGGATCGGCCATAATTTTTCGTTTCATCAGGTCGAAAAATGCCATGGTCTCATCAAGTCCGGTAAAAAGAGTTGGCGGGTTGCCCTCATTATCCCTGACGAGAGTGCCATGAATGACCAGCACAAGGCCGATTTTGCCCTCTTTGCGGAGACGGATGGCTGGTAAAAGCTGTCCGAAAAGATAATCAATATAAATTCGGTGAAGCTGATCCTCTTTCCAGAGTTTGCTCATCACGCTCACCTTGCTGAGCATGTTGTCATCAAACCTGTCGATCACCATCTGGCAGGCGACGCCGCAAGAAAATGCTGATTCCACCGGAAACATCGGCACAACAACGATGCCGTCACAGGTGTGCTGCAACTTCTGAATCGTCTCTTCGAAGTAGGGTGGCACAAAATAGCAGGCATCATAGAGGTCAATATCAACCTCTGAGAGCAGCGGGTGGCCGCTTGATGCGATGCAGGCGGCAAGGCGCTCTTTCTGGGCACGGTTGATAGCAACCAGCGACGAGTTATAATGGTTGAGTTTCCAGTCGATGTAATGCCGTGTTGAACGGTAATCCGCAATAAAAAAGATCAGCGGCGTGGGTATTTTGGCAATCTGGCGGGTCACTGCCTTCAGGATTCTTCTGGAACATGGCCAAAGGCTCCTGACGGTAACCTTTTCTACCTCCCCATACGTGGTGACAACAACGGCATATCGCTTGCGTCTCACAATCCAGTCCACCATTTTAACTCAAGAACCATAACGGCAAAACCGACCACTCCGCCAACAAGTGTCTGCATGAAATTATGGGCTCTCAGAAAAATTCGTGACCACATCAGCACCGGAACCAACAGCAGCAGCCACAGGGCGACAACCCCGAATTGTATAAACAGTAATGCTACTGATGAAGAGAAGATGAAAAGATGAATACTGATTTTCCACTGGAGGGTGATCAGGAGAATAAAAACGGTATTGACGGCATTGAACAGCAGAATGCCGGTGAGAAGCCTCGGCGGATGAAGCTGCTTCATAAACTCGTAGCCAACGACATTGACTGCAACGAGAAAAAGCAGTGGCAGAAATCGCTGTTCGCGGAAAGTGATATTGTAATCAGAAATTTTTCCTGTTTTCTTCAGACCGGAGATCAGGAGAACAGGGGCAAGAGTGCTGGCGGAAAAAAGCACCATCAGGTATGCCAGACGGTTTATGTCATTGCCGTACCCGAGCAGCACAATCACAATATAGGCGGCAGGCGCAACGACAACCGGACTGATAACCCATGAAATAACGTCTGCAATGTGGTGTAATTTAAACGGCATAGGCTTAAAAACGGAGAAAACGAAATGAGAATTTCAGCGTCATACGCCGCAAAAAGTATCTTTAAAGATAGTTTTTATTAGAATAAAAACCACGTATATTATTAACTATTGAGTTGCGAGAGTGGTGAAATTGGTATACACGCTAGTCTTAGGAACTAGTGCCGTGAGGCGTGAGGGTTCGATTCCCTTCTCTCGCACCACTCGAAACAGGCCAAAGTGGCGGAACTGGTAGACGCGCTGGACTCAAAATCCAGTGAGTGAATAACTCGTGTGGGTTCGATTCCCATCTTTGGTACGATAACCTGAAAAAGTAATGTAGCGGAGCACTCTCTTCATGAACAGAATGTACTCGCCCTGGCGAGAGGTCTACATGCAGTCCTTCAAGGATGACAAGCCTGCCGCTGAGGATGGAAAATCGGTTTTTGCCGATATTCCGCCTGAAGATGATGAAAAGCGCTTTGTCCTTCATCGGGGATTGAGAAGTTTTATCATCATGAACCTCTACCCTTACAACTGCGGTCATCTTATGGTGATTCCCTACATGCAGACTGCGGATTTTTCAGAGCTTGACAAGGAGACGAAACTTGAGGTAATGGAGTTGACCGACCTTTCGATGAAGGCGCTGAAGCTTACCCTGAGGCCGCAGGGGTTCAATGTCGGAGCCAATCTTGGACGGGTTGCGGGCGGAAGTGTGGACAACCATATCCATTTTCATATTGTGCCCCGCTGGGAAGGTGACACCAATTTTATGCCTGTTCTGGCTGATGCCAAGGTGCTCAGCAATGATATGGTCTCCACCTACAGGAATCTGAGAAAAGCGTTTACTGATCTTCTCAGGGCACAAGAGCAATAGCCTCTTTTGCTTTCATGGAAACTGTTCCCTGCCCCATAAGCGACTCTCCTGATTTTACCCCTTTCATGCAGGTGCCTGACCGGTTTGACCCTTCTGTGCGATGGCAGCTTGTCCAATCAACCTCTTCAGGGCTTGTGATGCTGAATCCGCGTCCCGACAGCGCTGAAATTGCCTCTCATTACCGGAGCGGCTCTTATGACCCCTATCTGCATCAACACCAGGGTGCCTCTTTGAGGGAGCGGATGTATCTTGCTGCACGTTTATTGTTGCTTCGTTACCGGGCTCACCTGGTTTTGCATGGAGCTGCCAAACCTCTTCGTGAGCTTTCGATCCTTGAAATTGGCTCTTCTACGGGTGACCTGCTGAACTTTTTTTACCGCAGCATGGGTCTGCCTCTTGCTCATCTCGCCGGTGTTGAGCCTGACGCTGCCTCTGCGGCTTATGCACGGGAAAATTTCGGGTTGCGGGTCTCTTCGTCACTGGAGCGTGAGTACGGCGGAACATTTGACCGTATAGTGTTATGGCATACGCTTGAACATATTCACGATCTCAATGAAACGCTCCGCGCCGTAGCGGATCTGCTTGCCCCGGACGGTGTGCTTGTTGTTGCGCTGCCCAATCCTGCCTGTTCCGGGGCCGGATATTATGGTGAGAACTGGGTCGCCTGGGACGCTCCGCGTCATCTGTATCATTTTCAGCCGGACACTCTTTCTGAGCTGCTCGAACGGCATAACCTGCACGTTTTTAAACGGAGGGCATACGCGCCGGATGCTGTCTATAATGCGTTGCACAGCGAACAACTCTGCTGTGAACGGAATGGGCGACCGTTTGATCTGAGGCGCATCGGTGCCGCCCTGTGGCGTGGCGCTCTGGATGCCTGCAGAGGTGTTCTTTACCCTTTCGAGTCCGCAGGCGTGGTATATTTTGCAACTCTCCGCCCTAATGCCCTGTCGAGCAGGGTGGTTGCTGACAGATAGTCATACACTGCCTGTAAATAGTTGGTTTTTGCTTTGTTGAGCTGAAGTTCGGCATCGGTCAGCTCAAGGCGGGAACCAATCCCCTCCTTGAAGCGCAGAAGCGAGATGTTGTAGCTCCGCTCTGCAACACTGATGGTTTTGGACTGTACTTCAATTCTTTTTTGTGATTCCCTTACATTCATGATTCGTACCTCAAGTTCAGCCCTGATATTGGCTTTGAGATCTTCAAACCTTGTTCGGGTTTGCATTTGCCCTATCCTGGCCTGTTCAACCTGTGAACTGATGCGGTAACCGGTAAAGAGTGGCATGGTAAACTGAAGACCTACGGAAGAGGAGGCTGGCCATCGTGACTCGGATGGTTTGACGCCGTCATTGAAGGCGGTCTGCGACTCCAGCTTGCCAAAGGCAGAGAGAACAGGAAAACGCTCGGCACGGGCTGAACTTATTTTTTCACCCTCGGCCTGTACCTGAAAATCAAGCTGGCGAAGATCGGGTCTCGACTCGAGCGCTTCACGATATGCTTCGTTGATATCGGTTGGGTACGACACACGAGGCCGCTCAAGTTTTCCGCTCAGACCGACGGCGCTTTCGCCGGGAATACCCATGGCATTTTTCAGCTTTGTCATGGTAATTGCAACCCGGCTTTCGGCCTGAATCTGCTCGGGACGGAGATTTTCAACGGAGAGAAATGCCTTGAGAGTATCAATATCAGCGGCAACGCCCTGCCTGAACATTGCCCGGGTATCTTTTCTGGATTGCTCCCAGCGCGCGATGCTCTGCTCTATCAGCGTCAACTGCTGTTTTGCTATGAGTGCATCGAAATAGGAGAGTTTGATATCGGCAACAACACCGGCTTCGGCGCTTTTATAAGCCTCTTCGCTCATTTTGCGGACAATGCTTGCCGCCTTTATTCCTGCAAAGGCAGAGGCGTTGAATAGTGGCTGATGAAGGTCAATGGTGGCTCGTCCGGCATTGTCGGAACTGGTTTCGAGGGAACCGGGAAAGCCCTGGTTTGGAGGAAGCAGCAGCACGGATGGTTTCAATGTTCGGGTATAGGTGAATGCGGTGGAAATCTGGGGCAGCACCTCGGACCATGTCTGCCGGATTTTCTGGCCCGCCATATCGCGATTAAGGCGGGCGATTTCAAGGTCCCGGCTTTTATCGAGCCCGATACGAACGGCATCGTCAAGAGAGAGCGATGTGGTGTTTTCCGGAGCTGCGGCGTGCAACCGTAAAGGAAGTGAAAGTGTCAGAAACAACAGCGTTAATAAAAATATCGGTCTTGTCCTGTTCATAAAGGGTTTTGTCTTTGATGAAAAAAGTCTGACTGCCCGTGAACCCTGAAGTTCATTGTTACATAATATACAAAGAGCCTGGGGGTTTCACAGCAATCATGACTTGTAACGTTCGTTCCACAGGTGGCTGAGGCGTTCCCTGATATATTTTTCCCGCCCTTCATCGGTGGGACGGTAATAGGCTTTTGCATCCATCCCTTCAGGGAAGTATCGTTGCTCGACAAAATGTTCGGGATAGTTGTGAGGATAGCAATACCCTGCGCCGTATCCTTCGGTTTTCATGAGTCTGGTGGGTGCGTTGCGCAAATGGAGCGGCACACCACGATCCTGCTGTGTTTTTGCTTCGCTCATGGCCTCACCGAGCGCCTGATAGCTTGCATTCGATTTGGGAGCGGAGGCCAGATAGGTGACTCCCTGGGCAAGGTTGATTCTTGCTTCGGGCATTCCAATCACGGTGACGGCCTGAAACACCGAGACGGCAAGGGTTATGGCGTAGGGATCGGCGTTGCCAATATCTTCGCTTGCGAAAATGACCATCCGTCGTGCTATGAATTTGGGGTCTTCGCCTCCCTCTATCATTCTTGAAAGCCAGAAGAGCGCGGCATCAGGATCGGAACCACGCATGGATTTGATAAAGGCGGAGATAATGTCGTAGTGGTTTTCGCCACCTTTGTCGTAGTTGGGCGCCTTGTGCTGCAGGGCGGCTTCAAGCAGCTCTCTGTTCAGAAGCGCCGGGCTCGCTCCTGCCGGCAGGAGTGAGATGGCTGCTTCGACGGCATTCAGGGCCTTGCGCGCATCTCCTCCCGAAAACTCCAATAAAAAATCAAGGGCGGTGATCTCGATGCTGCGCTCCCTGAAGAGTTTGTCCTGCGTCAGTGCCCTGCTGATAACTGTTTCTATGTCGCCGGAAGTGAGCGGCTTGAGAATATAGACCTGCATTCTGCTCAGGAGCGCGCCGTTGACTTCAAAGGAGGGGTTTTCGGTGGTGGCGCCGATAAGCACAATCAGCCCCTGTTCAATGGCGTGGAGCAGCGTATCCTGCTGGCCTTTGTTGAAACGGTGAATTTCGTCAATAAACAGGATGCTTCTCTGCCCTGCCCGTCTTGCTTTTTCTGCGTTTTCCAGCGCTTTTCGGACCTCCCTGACACCGGAGTCGATGGCTGAAAGCTGCTCGAACCGGTAGTTCAGTGAAGTGGCGCAGATTTCGGCAAGGGTGGTTTTGCCTGAACCGGGAGGTCCCCAGAAAATCATGGAGGGCATTTGACCGCTGGCAAGGAACTTGCGAAGCGGCCCGTTTTGGCCGACAAGGTGCTCCTGCCCGGCCATATCGTCAAGTGTGCGTGGACGAACACGCTCTGCAAGAGGTTGAAAATACTCTGTGTTTGCCGGAGAAACGGAAAAGCCGAAAAGATCGGACTGGATGTGGTCGCTCTCAGCCATTAAAATCCGTGTTCCTGAAGCCATGTTTCGTTGATTCCCGAATCTGGCTGCCCGGAGGAGGAGGCCTTTCCAAGCTGACGGGCAACATATTTGCCGAGTATGTCGAATTCAAGGTTTACCTGTCGGCCAGGCCTCAGCTCATTGATGGTGGTATGGGCAAACGTGAACGGAATAACCGCTACGGCAAAAAGCTGCGCATTGAGCTTTGCAACGGTCAGGCTGATGCCATCGATGGTTATGGAACCGGCTGAAACAATATAGGGACTGAAGTCCTCCGGAAAGGCTATCCAGAGCTCGCGGCTGGATCCAAGTTCCCGGATCTCCTGCACGGTTGCCGCACAATCGACGTGGCCAAGCACAAAATGACCGCCGAGACGATCAAGTGGACGGAGTGCCCGTTCGAGGTTCACGAGCGCTCCGTTCTGCAGGAAGCCCAGCGTGGTTTTGGCAAGAGTCTCCTCGACGGTATCGACCTCAAACCACCCTTCGCCAAGAGCAACAACGGTCTGGCAGACACCGTTGATGCTGATGCTTTCGTCGACGGAGAGGTTGCTGAACTCCCGGGTGTTGCTGTACTGCACCCTGAGCCGCAAGCCGCCCTGCCGTCTTGTCACTCCCCTCACCCTTCCTACATCCTTGATAATTCCGGTAAACATTGCAGATTCAGTTCGTGTTTCTTTTTTACGCAAGTGCCTTGAGGGCGGCGCTGTAGTCTGGCTCCTGGACAATTTCAGGCACCAGTTCGGTGTAACGCACGATGCCGTCGGCATCGACAACGACAATGGCTCGGCAGAGCAGTCCTTTGAGCGGGCCATTGGCGATGGTAACGCCATAATTAATGCCGAACTCCGGGGAACGAAAGGTTGAAAGTGAAACCACATTTTTCAGCCCTTCGGTCTCACAGAAACGACTGTGCGCAAAGGGAAGATCGGCGGAGATGCAGAGCACGACGGTGTTGTCGAGACTTGAAGCTTCCTGGTTGAAGCGTCTGACGGATGATGCGCAAACTGGGGTATCGAGACTCGGAAAGATGTTCAGAACCAATCTTTTGCTTGCAAAGTCGGCAGGGCCTGCTTCGGAAAGGTCGGTTTTCACCAGACAGAAAAAGGGAGCTTCGGTGCCTTTGGCGGGAAGTGTTCCGACGGTTTCAAACGGGTTGCCTTTCAAGGTGATCTGTGCCATAACGATGGAATGTTTTCTGTTGAAAAAAAGATGCGGCTGTCAGTTTCAATGCTCAATATAAGCCTCCAGAAGCACATCACGCCCAAAAAACTGCGGGGATTCGAAGCGCAGGTTCACCGCCAGGTCGGGCATACTGATATCGAGAGGTGCAAAGGCGCTCAGTCCGTCGCCTCCAAAGAGTTTCGGCGCTATGAACATGGAGATTTTATCCGCAAGTTTCGATCGAATAAAAGATGCGGATAACCGGCTTCCCCCTTCGACCATGACAGAAAGTACCTGCCGTTTGTGCAGCTCCTGAAGGACCTGCCGCAGGTCCAGCTCTCCTTCATGTTCATGGACAAACAGCACGGTCAACCCTTTTTTCTGCAACAGCTCAACTTTTGGCAATCGTGCCCATGAGGATGAAGCAAAGACAAGGGTAGGCGCATCATCGTTGAAAATTGTTGTTTCGGGAGGCAGACTGAGCCGACTGTCAAGCACAACGCGCAGTGGATTGCGCCCTTCACAATGTCTGACGGTAAGGCGGGCATCGTCTGCGCGAACGGTGGCTTCGCCGATGAGCACGGCGTCATTGATGCTCCGAAGGCGATGTACTTCGCGCCTTGCCTCTTCACCCGTAATCCAGTGGGATGCTCCGAGAGATGTGGCAATCTTGCCGTCAAGGGTCTGGGCAAGTTTTATGGTCACAAAGGGCAACCCTGTGGTGTGACTTTTGATGAATGCTTCGTTGCATTGCATGCACTCTTTTTCGAGCACTCCTTCAGTGACGGTAATACCCGCTGCCCGAAGCTGTGCGATGCCTTTTCCGGCTACTTCCACATAGGGATCACGACACCCGGTGACAACATGCGAAATCCCCTTTTCAATGATCAGATCAGAGCATGGGGGGGTTTTGCCGAAATGAGTGCACGGTTCGAGCGTCACGTAAAGTGTTGCGTCGCGAAGCAGGCTTTCATCGGCAACTGAAGCGATGGCATTGACTTCTGCATGGGGGCCGCCAAACTGCTGGTGCCACCCTTCGCCTATAATCTCTCCGTTGTAAACAATAACCGAACCAACCATGGGGTTCGGGCTGACACTGCCCGCTCCCTGCACAGCAAGCTGAAGGGCGCGCTTCATAAAAAATGCATCATCGCGAAAAGGCATGGCTACTCCTTCGGCCTGGCGGCCATTGTTACCTGTACCAGCCTGATACTGGAAAGTCGGAGGAGTTCGTCGATATGTTCGATTTTATAGGGTTTATCGTAGTAAATGGTCTTGATGCCGACGTTGATCAGCACTTTGAGGCAGTGAATACAGGGACTGGCGGTAATGTAGATATCGGAATCCCTGATTGAAACTCCATGTTTTGCCGCCTGGGCGATGGCATTGATTTCTGCATGTATGGTGTTGACACAGTTCTCCTCAACAGTTCCGTCTGGATGAATGCTTTTGTAAATACGACAGTTCCCTTCGTTACAGTGAGGAAGTCCGGATGGCGCGCCGTTGTAGCCGGTTGAAAGAATGTTGTTTTCCCTGACGATGACAGCGCCGATATGCCCACGGCTACAGGTTGCCCGGCGAGAAATAAGATGGGCGACACTCATAAAGTATTCATGCCAGCCGAGCCGCTTTTCGTTGTCTGAAGATCCTGCTCCATCTTCATCCTGGCAGCATCGCCTTTCTGTTGTTTCTTCGGACATAGTTGTGCTTCAAAATTACATTACAGAAATAAGTCGACTTTTTTTGAAGGTAAGGAAAAAGATCGGGTTCATGCAATGAAGCCTCCTTTTCTTCAGGGATAATGCATTTTCGAGTGTGATTTTTTATGCGTAAGTTGCTCGGGTCCAAGCCTCATTCCAACCAGTATTTACTTATTATGGAAACGTATAAACTTGTTTTGCCGGAGCATCTTAACCATTATGGCTTTCTTTTCGGTGGAAATTTGATGAAATGGATTGATGAGATAAGCTATATCGCTGTATCGCTTGATTATCCGGGATGTAACTTTGTTACGGTGGGTTTGGACAAGGTGGAGTTCAAAAAAAGTATCCGTGGGGGATCTATTCTCTGTTTTGTGACTGAAAAAAGCAAAATCGGCAATACGTCCATTGAGTACACCGTCCATGTGTACAAGAAAAGTATTGAAACCGGTGAAAGAATTCTGGCGTTCAGTACGAATATTACGTTTGTCTGCCTGGATGAAAAGGGTGTAAAAAAGCCGCTTTGCTGTGGTCACAAAAAAACCGGTGCGGACAAGAGCTGCATCTGAGACTTGTTGCGGCAAACGCTTTTATCGGGACGTATTGAAAACTGCACTGGTCAGACTGACAACAAGTCCGACGCCGATAATGGCTATGACGATATTACCCATCCACATCGAAATCATGGGATCGAGCAATCCTCGTTCTGCAATTTTTTCGCCCGCAATCATAAGCACCCAGTAGAACACGAAAAACAGCAGCGATATGGAAGCTCCCACGCCAAAACCGCCACGCCGCGCAAGAACACCGAGGGGGGCGCCTGCAAGCACAAAGACAAAGCAGGCCAGGGAGAGCGCATATTTTTTATGATAGGCCGCCATATATTTGTTGTTCATGTTCGTGTTGGCTTCGATGCTCCTGAGGTCGCTGTTGAGCTGTTCGAGCTGACGGTCAAGAGATTCCGCAGCAGCGCTTGTCATCACTGAAGATGGCTGGTTGTTCAGGCGGGTTCCCGGATCATCAGCGTGGATGTGCGACAGGCTCTTTTCCAGGTTCTCAAGTGGCTTGCGGATCCGCTGTTCAGATGCCGTAATCCTCTCCCTGAATTCATTGCCGATTGACAAGAGTTCGCTTGCTGAAAGCTCGTTGTCCCCTGAGCGCATTCTGCTTCCGGAAGTGCGCGCGAAACCAAACCCTGATGATTCAAACACAAAGCGTTGTTTGCCGAAACTCATCTGACGATAGCTTTTGTGGCCCGGTTGACTTGTCTGGTGAACCTCGCCGTTATAGAGCGTCATCACCAGATACTGGTAATCGGAGGTGAAATCAATACTTCCCTTTTCGGCCGTGACCATGGTGCTGTAATCAGGCCTTGTAGCATCATAAATAACAATACCATACAGTTCTTTGAGCCGATCATCTGATTTGCGGATAAAAATGGAATATCCGTCCACAAGAGTTGAAAAAGCGTTTTCGGTCAAGCCAAATGCCGGTTTCGACCGGGCAATGTCGGCCATCATTGATTTGGCGTAATAGTTTGACAGGGGAAGCACAATGTTATTGAACCGTTCGACAAGCGCTGACAGAAGCAGCCCTGCAACAAGAACAGGGATCATGAGCCGGTAGAGGGAGATGCCGGATGCCCTGAAAACGGTCATTTCCGAAGTGGTGGTCAGTGAACCGAATGCCATGACGACGGCAACAAGCACCGCCATGGGAGCCGCAAGCCCGATCATCCATGCTGACTGGAGCACAATAAGCTCTGCAATTGCAGCAAATCCAATGCCTTTACCGATAAAGCGATCGGCAAACGTGGCAAAAAACTGGAGTATCAGAACAAAAATGAGGGTAAAAAAAGCAAACAGGAAGGGACCGATATGTGTTTTAAGAATATAACGATCGATGATTTTCATACAGGATGCTCTCTTTCCATCGTTTCAGTTGTGTCGTTAAATATAGCATTGAACCTGGCATAAATCATCGAAAGAAATGCGTTGGATGATGAAAGAGCGGAACATGCGCATAACCCTTCACGGTTATACGCCACTGCAAGCAAACCGCAAACGGATAAAAACAGAAAGACCTGCAAGTTTTGGTCTTGCAGGTCTTTCGTTTTATGATGGTGCACCCGGGAGGACTCGAACCTCCAACCCATTGATTAAGAGTCAATTGCTCTACCGATTGAGCCACGGGTGCATGTTTTTCTATTTTGCCGGCACTGCAGGAAGCGACGGTGCGGAAGGCATGGTGTTTGCCGGTGCTGCGGGCTGAACCGGAACGTTGCGCTGAAGAATACTTTCTGAAGCTGCCTTGTCGGACTGTTTGCCCGGAAGGGTAAACTGGGCAATAAAGCAAAGCCCCATAACGACTGCTGCAAGAATGGCTGTTGTTTTGCTCAAGAAATCACCAGTGCGTCTCACTCCAAGAGTCTGAACGGTTCCAAGGCTGGCCATCCCGCCGGTGAGACCGCTGCCGCTTTTTGGGCTTTGGAGCAAAATAACCCCGATCAGCAGAATCGATGCAAGCAAACCGATGACAACAATGAAGAGATGCATTCCTGGCAGCTTTAATAAAATTGTAAATATCTTCTTATCTTGCTTGAAGAAGGCAACAATTTAGCAACTTTTAAAAATTATCCAAACATCGTGTTTACTGATGCTGGCAAAATGGTTGTCATTGCTGGTTTGGTGACCGTCGGTTTCGGTCTGCTCCTGATGGCTTCCGGCAAAACCGGTTCATGGAATCTGTTTAACTGGTTCGGAAACCTTCCTCTTGACTTGAAGATTGAAAAGGATAACTTTCGGTTATATTTTCCAGTTGGTTCGTCAGTGCTGCTCTCTCTTCTGCTCAGTCTGATACTCTATCTTTTCAATAAATTTATCCGTTAAACGATCCATGCCAGAAGCAATAAACCGAGCCCCCCGTAGCGCAACGGTAAGCAGAACAACAAAAGAGACTGATATTACCGCATCGGTGACCATTGACGGGACGGGAACAAGTTCAGTCAACTCCGGGGTGGTGTTTCTTGACCACATGCTGACCAATTTCAGCAAGCATTCCGGTTTTGACCTTACACTGGAGTGCAGGGGTGACCTTGAGATTGATGACCATCATACCATTGAAGATATTGCGCTTGTTATCGGCAGCGCCATTGACAAGGCGCTCGGTGATAAACGGGGTATTCAGCGATACGGATGGGCAATTATTCCGATGGATGATTCTTTGGCCCGCTGTGCGCTTGATCTGGGTGGAAGAAGTTATTGCGTTTTTAAAGCGGAGTTCTTGCGACCGGTCATTCAGAATTTTTCAACCGAGATGGTCGAGCATTTCTTTCTGTCGCTTTCGAACACCCTGAAGGCCAATATCCACCTTGCTATTCTTGAGGGAGAGAATACACATCACAAGATTGAGGCGCTGTTCAAGTCTTTTGCTTATGCCATGAAGGCGGCTGTCGCAATAACCGGAACAGATATCCCCTCAACCAAGGGAAAGCTTTGAGCTCTCCCCTGAAGTGGTTGGGTTCTCTTATTTTGCGTAGGCAATAGAGCGTTTTTCCCGAATAATGGAGACTTTTATCTGTCCGGGATATTGTGCTTCTGCTTCGATTTTGTGAGCGATATCATGGGCAAGAACATCTGCCTGTGAATCGCTGACGTTATCACCCTCAACAATCACCCTGATTTCACGTCCGGCCTGCAAGGCGTAGGTCTTCAAAACCCCGGGGAATCCTTTGGCGATCTCTTCGAGACTCTCAAGACGCTTGACGTTCCCGTCAGCAGTTACAGCGCCACGGGCGCCGGGCCGGGAGAGCGAGATAACATTTGCGGCATCTACCAGCTCTGCAATCGGCGATTCCCTCTCGACATCACCATGATGAGCCGCAATAGAGTTGAGCACCACAGGAGACTCATTGAATCTCTTCATGAAGGTCATTCCGGTAATGGCATGGGGTTCGTCGCTTTCAGGCAGCACCAGCCCTATGTCGTGCAGAAGACCGGCTCGCTTGGCAAGTCGGGCGTCAAGCTTGAGTTCTGCCGCCATCAGGCCGGAGAGCATGGCTACTTCACGACTGTGCTGCAGAAGGTTCTGGCCGTAAACAGTATAAAATTTCATTTTGCCGACAAGCTGGATAACCTCGGCTGGCAGATCAGAAATCTGCAGGGATGAAAGCGCCTCTTCGCCAGCACTGATGATAACCTCATCAATCTCTTTTTGAGCGTCGGCATAAGCTTTTTCGATGGCTACCGGATGGATAATGCCGTCGACGAGAAGCTTCTGAAGGGTAAGCTTGGCAAGCTCGCGACGCAGTGGGTCAAAGCATGAGAGAATAACCACCTCGGGAGTATCGTCAACAATGATATCAACGCCTGTTGCGTTTTCAAATGCCTTGATATTGCGACCTTCACGGCCAATAATGCGACCTTTGAGTTCATCACTCTGAATATGAACAACGGAGAGAGCATTTTCGGTGGTTTGCTCGAAAGAGATACGCTGAATGGCTGTCAGAAGGGTTTTTTCGGCAAGACGACCGGCTTTCTGCTCTGCCTCTTCGTGAATCTGGTGGATGGTCTCAGTCGCTTCTTCACGCGCTTTGGCAACCATGTTGTCGATCAACATCTGCCGGGCCTCCTCAGCCTGAAGATTGCTGATGCTTTCAAGGCGCTGGTTCTGTTCTGAAATAATCCGTTCGAGTTCGGATGAACGAAGTGAGACTGACTCGGCGTTCTGCTCAATTTGCTTGCGCTGATCCTGAAGTTTGCGTTCAAGATCTTTGACATCCTGACTCTGTTTTTTCAACTGGGCTTCTTTTTGCTGAGTCTGTTTCTGCAACTGGGTGTACTTGTTGTTCTTGATGATGACCTCCTGGTCAAACTCCCTGCGCTTCTTTTTCCACTCCTGGTTTACTTCACTGACTTTGAGTTCCTTGTACTCATTAGCCTCTTTCTGCGCTTCCTGCACTATTTGCACGGCACGTTCTTCGGCTTCAAGGACTTTGGTTGTTCCTATTCGTTCAAGGAAAAAACGCCCAATCAAAAAACCTGCTGCAAAAAAAATGACTGAAGCAAAAACAATTAAAAACAGGTTTATAACTATTCCCATTAAATACCTCCATTTTCATGCTCTTGTAACACCGTACAAGATGCACCGTTTTAAACAAAAAAAACCGCACCTCTGACAAGGAGAGCAAGATTCAAGAACCCGTGTGACACGGTGGGTACCTCCTTCAGATTTTTTGCTTCCAATGGAACAATGCTTCCACCGTTCTTGAACTGCCTGCATTCAACATCAGAAACAGTCCAACAAGGCCTGCAATCAAAAAGAAGAGTTTGGCTCCCTGTTTTTTAGTGTTAGTTCTTGTACCTGTACAAC
>CAILXE010000391.1 GCA_903838095.1 uncultured Chlorobiaceae bacterium | reverse complement strand
GCAGAGGCCAATACGCTCTCAAACTTTGAACCGGTCTTCAACCAGCACCTCGAAACCCTGCTGCTCGACCGCATGAACGGTAACGAAGCCATCTTCAACCGCATCATGAACGATGAAGCCTTCAAAAGCTTTATTGCGCAGAGGCTGATGCTCAACGTCTTCAAAAATCTTAACCAGGAAGAGAGTTCCTCAGTATGAAGAGAGATGTCGCCTATTTTGAAAAACATTATTCGACGTTATCCATCCCCAAGGAACGTTCCGTTGTTTGACTGATCGAGAACCCTGTGAGAAACTGAACTGTCAAAATAAATGGTCACTGACACGTTTACATTTTGACCTTATCCTTGCCCATACCGCTTGCTCAACCCGAGCTTCTCAATCCGGGAATACAATGTCTTCGGATGCATGACAAGCTGTTCAGCGGCCCCGCCAATCCCGCTTACGCGCCCTTTTGAACGACTGAGAGCATCAAGAATCAACTCTCTCTCCATGACGGTCACCTCGTGTTCAAAATCAAGCATTGTCCTCGTGCTGCCGGCGGCAGGATGTTCTGATAAAGAGGCAGAAGAAGAGAGAATTGTGGAGAAATCCAGCGTTGCACCATCAGAAACAATAACCGCCTGCTCTATCAGGTGAGCAAGTTCCCGAATATTGCCCTTCCACTGACGCCCAACCAGGCGATTCATATCGCTCTCCCGGAAAGATCGAAGTGGCTTGCCAAACTCCTTTGAAAACTTTGCCGCAAAATGGGCTGCAAGCATGGCAATATCTTCACGACGTTCGCTGAGAGGGGGAATGGCCAGCGGGAAGACGTTGAGGCGGAAAAAAAGATCTTCACGGAAGCGCCCTTCGGCAACCTCTTGCGCAAGATCGCGATTGGTTGCCGCAATAACACGAACATCCACCTTGATCACCTGTTTCCCGCCAAGCCTTTCAAGCTCTCGCTCCTGAAGCACTCGCAGCAACTTTGCCTGTAACTCAAGCGGCAGCTCCCCGATTTCATCAAGAAAAATAGTCCCCCCTTCAGCCAGTTCAAACTTGCCGATCCGCCGTTCCGTAGCGCCGGTAAAGCTCCCTTTTTCGTGGCCGAAGAGCTCCGACTCAATGAGTGGTGCTGGCAGAGTTGCACAGTTGATCTTGATCAACGCACGCTTGTTACGGCCTGAAAGATTGTGCAGCGCACGGGCAAACAGCTCCTTGCCTGTCCCCGTCTCACCCTGAATCAGCACCGTTGCGTCGGTCGGGGCCACCTGGCTAACCCGGCGCAAAACAGTGGAAAGGGACGCGCTGCTGCCGATGATCTCCTCAAAGTTATGCGCGGCCTTGATCTCTTCGATAAGGCAGGTGCGCTCACCTTCAAGCTTGCGACGAAGCTCATCAATCTCCTCAAAGGCAAGATAGTTCTGCAAGGCCAGAGAGAGCTGGGGAACAATAAGACTGACAGTCGCCTGGTCTTGCTCTTCAAACGAACTGGAGGTATGGGAGATAATCAACCCTGCACGACTGCCCGGCGTATCCCAGAGTGGAACAGTGAGCAGGGAGCAGATACCGAATTTTTCTTTGACCAGAGCAAGAATCCGGTACTCGCCGCACAAATGGAGAAAAGATTCACCGCAAAAGCAGCCCGGATTGAAAATCAGCGAAAAGCTCTCCCGAGCGATCTCCTCAATATCGTCAACATCAAACATTTCAATCGGAGAGACTGACACAAAACCACCGCCACTGTCACGCATAAAACTGTCAAAAATACGATAGTTCCCGTCCTCACCCATCACGCGGATACCAAGAAAAGTGCATGGCACCAGCTTGTCAATCTGGTCGCAGACTGCCAAAAGCATCCTGTTTCGATCCTTGATGGTCAGCAGAGCATTGTTGACCGCGAGCTGCATTGCCGTCTGCGCTTCACGCTGCCGAAGTTCCTCGTAGGCAAGGGCATTGCTGACTGCAACTGCGGTCGGTGACGAAAGCGTGGCCAGAAGCTCTTTTTCGCTCTCTGACCACTTTTTTTCTTCCTTTGAAACAAAACAGAGAAACCCGAGAACCTTTCCTCCCGTGCGCAACGGCGAAAGTACCACCTGACGCATACCGAGGTCATAGAGTATCTGTGGAAGCGGCACATCCGCAGGATAAAGCTCAAGAGCATCCTCAATACTGAGAACCGAAACCGACACATCGCCGAGATGCGGCTCAATCCAGGAGCCCGCAATCAGCCTTTTTTTGCGACCAAGAGTTTCTGGAAGCTGAAACCGCAGCATTTCAAAAAAGAGATTGCTGTACCGCCCCTCCTTGTCAAAGGTAAGGATGGCGGCGGAATCAAACTCGAAAACGAGACGAAGCTTGTCGATGACGGTGCGAAACAGTTCCTGTGGATCACGGATCGAACCGACGGCATCGCTGATGTACTGCATCAGTTTATTGGCCTCATGGACGGAAGAGCTGTTCATGGCACGAGAAAAAAGATATTCCTGAAACTTAAGAATACATAATACAGAAAATTCCGATTTTTTCGGAACGCCATAGAAGGAAGCTTCGCACAACCACTCTGAAAAGCCCTGATCTCATTGATCATCTCCATATATCAGTATTTCGGCACAGGAATTGCAATGAATGAGAGCAACGGATATAACGGAACAAACCATAGCTCCATGATAAAGAAGAGTAGACTGACCAGAATCGCCGGTATCGCTGCAACAACACTGATACTTGCATGGCCAAGACCGACCGTCGCCGGCAACGTGCCTGCAGAAGCGCCGCTCACCCTTGAAACAGCAATCCATCTTGTCCGTGAAAACAACCCGGCGCTGAAGGCTGCGGCAGATGAGATTACTGCTGCTGACGCCCGCGTCACCCGAAGCAGAAGCGCATATTTTCCACAGATCACTGCCAGCGGGGGATACACCTGGCTCGACACGGTTTCCGAAATGAGTTTTGGTGGGGGAGCCCCGATTCAGTTTATGCCCCATGACAACTACGACGCCAAAGTAACCGCCCGCGCAACCCTTCTTGATTTCGGAAAACGGGGAAACATTGTTAATATTGCACTGACAGGCAAAAAAACGGCTGAACAATCGCTTGAACTGGCTCGCCGGGAGCTCTCCTGGCAAACTGTGCAGCTCTTTTACGGCATTCTTTTTCTGCGCGAAAATCTTCTCGTTGAAGAAAAGCAGATTGCCGCGTTGAACAAAGCTCTGGAGTACTCGACAAAACGATATCAGGCCGGAGCTGCTACCCCGTTTGATCTCTTTTCCACAAAGGTGCGCATTGCCGCCGCCCGCAACAGAATGCTTGATCTGGAGCACGAACTTCGTCGCAGCGAGCTGAACTTCCGTCGCCTTACTGGCATAGCAGAGAATCAGCCTCTTGCGCTTCAGGGATCATTTGCTGTGCATCCAGAAAGTGGCCATCAAGAGTCGGGACTTATCGCACAGGCACTGAAGCAACGCATCGAACTGCAACTCTCCAGAGAACATGAAACCGCCGCAAAACTGCAACGCTCACTGGTAAAAAAAGAGGGCCTTCCCGTCGTCACCGGCAGCATCTCATACGGCGTCACCAATGGTTACCAGCCTGATATCCATGAGTTCAGGAACAATATGGCCGCAAATGTGCACCTGGAGATCCCGCTTTTTACCGGCTTCCGTAACAGCGCAGAGCGGCAGGAAAGCGCCGCCCTTGTCCGTGCAGCCGCCCAGCGAAAGCTTGATACTGAACAGCAGGTGAAAACTGATGTCGAGGAAACGCTTCATGCACTTCAGACTGCCTCAGAAAAGATGACAACCAGTGAAGTACAGGTGCAGCAAGCTGAGCTTGCGGCAAAACACGCAAGAGCCCGTTACGAAAACGGGATGGCAACAGCGCTTGACCTGCTTGATACTGAAGCGGCCTATTCGCAGGCAGAACTTGTCCGCCTGCAAGCGGCGTATGCCTATGTTTTGAATACCTATACACTGAAACGGGCTACCGGGGAGGTTTTCTGGTAAGATGGAAATGTCATTGAAAAAAATTATTTGCGCGGTTGATTTTTCAGCCGCATCAGACGCTCTGGTGCAATATGCCGCAGCAATCCACAGCACCGGCACAGAACTCATGGTGCTCTATGTTGCGCCGGGAGATGAAAGTGAGGATGGAATGCTCAGAAAGCACCTGCACGAATTCTCGCGATACAGCGATATACTTTCTCACAACAAGGTACGAGCTCTCTTTACGGTGCAGCACGGTGAACCGGCTGCCGCCATTCTCGACTATGCAAGAGAGCGCCATGCTGATATGATTATCATTGGCTCCCACGGAAGCACTGCCTTGGGCAGACTTCTGGTAGGAAGCACAGCCGAATCGGTCATGCGCCACGCGCCATGTCCTGTCTTGATTTTGAAAACACCTGACAACAACAACAACCATGGAACAACCTGAACCCCAAAAAATGGCTGAAAACAATTTATCCGGAAAAGAGCAGGCAAAGCGACCAAATCCTCTCCGCATGATCACGATCGGGCTTCTCCTTACCGCAGCCCTGATCTGGGGAGGCAACAGGCTTTACCATTCATTTCTCTTCGTTGAAACCGACAACGCGCAGATAGAGGGGGATATTTATCCCGTCATTTCGCGCGTTCCCGGAACAGTACAAGAAGTGCTTGTCAAGACAAATCATATCGTCAACAAGGGAGATACTCTTCTTCTGCTTGACGCAACTGATTATGAGGTGCGCAGGGATATTGCGGCTGCCGAGTTACTCAGTGCACAGGCGGCAGTAGAGACGACAACCAATCAGGCAAATGCAGCGAAAGCAGGAGTCACTGCGGCTGAAGCAACAAGCCGGAAGCTACAGGCTGACCTGCGCCGTAACGAAAACCTTCGCAAGCAGGATGTGATTTCACAAGCAGAATTTGATGGAATCAAAGCAGGCGCTCAGGCAACATCGGCCCAATATGCCGAAGCCGGCAATCAATATCAGGCATCGCTTGCCCAGATCCCATTGAGAAAGGCGGAAGTAAAAAAACGTGAAGCCGAGCTGCGTGAAGCAGAACTGCAGTTGTCGTACACAACCATTACAGCTCCTGCTGCCGGTCAAGTGTCAAAAAAGAATGTACAGCCCGGACAGTTTGTTGCTCCTGGTCAACAACTGATTGCGCTTGTCGGAAGCAAAGAACTTTGGGTTGTCGCAAATTTCAAGGAGACCCAGCTTGAAAAAATAGCTCCCGGACTTCCGGTTATCATCAAAGTGGATGCTTATCCAGGCAAAGAGTTCCAGGGAAAGGTGGAGTCGCTCTCATTCGGAACCGGTGCAAAATTTGCACTGCTTCCTCCTGACAATGCAAGTGGCAATTTTGTGAAGGTAACCCAGCGGATTCCGGTAAAAATCATCTTTACCGAAAAACCTGACCCCCATTACCCGCTTGCCGCAGGAATGAACGTCGTCGCAGAGGTAAAGGTAAAATGAGGGTTTTTTCAGTTTCAAAACAAGTGCATTCCGGCTCTGTTGGAGCGCGGATTGGTTGGGAGAAACAGCCTCCACGGCCCCTTGTCAGCCCGGAAAGAGCGACATATTGGCAGCCCCAACAGGCATGAATAAATATTGAACCAGAAACCATTACGAATGGCCAAGTCACAACAACAGAACGCCACCGCAGTAGCGGCGATGCTGCCAAATCCTGCACAGACCTACGACACCGGATTCCGGAAAATCATCATCACCCTGACGGTGATCGTCTCCGCCATGCTTGAGTTGATCGACACAACCATTGTCAACGTCGCCATTACACAGATAAGCGGAAACCTCGGCGCAAGCATTGATGATGTGGCCTGGGTAGTCACAAGCTACGCTATCGCTAACGTCATCGTCATTCCGCTTTCAGGTTTTCTTGGAAACCTTCTTGGACGCCGGAACTACTACATCGGTTCTATTCTGCTGTTTACCCTGGCATCACTGCTCTGCGGCATGGCTACCGACATCTGGGCGCTGGTCTTTTTCCGCTTTCTGCAGGGTATCGGCGGCGGAGCGCTCCTGCCAACATCACAGGCTATTCTTTATGAAACGTATCGCCCCGAAGAGCGAGGCAAGGCCACCGGTATTTTTTCTATGGGACTTGTTCTTGGACCAACAATCGGCCCTCTGCTTGGCGGATTCCTTGTAGACTACTTCTCATGGGAGTGGTGCTTTTTTGTCAATATCCCGATCGGGCTGCTGGCCGCATGGTCCTCATTCACCTTTCTCAGAGAACCGAAAGTCACTCACGCCGTCTCAAAAATTGACTGGACCGGTATCGGGCTGCTTGCTGTTGGAATTGGATCATTGCAATTTATTCTTGAACGGGGGGAATCAAAAGACTGGTTTGAAACCCCTTATATCACATGGTTCACTTTCATCGCTGTGGTAACACTGTGTGCGTTTGTCTGGTGGGAACTGCATACCGAAGAACCTGCCGTTGACCTTCGCGTGCTGGCACGAAGCCACAATCTTCCCATAGCGGCAGTCCTGACGTTTGTTGTCGGGTTTGGCCTTTATGGCTCGCTCTTTGTCTTTCCTGTCTTTGTGCAACGCCTGCTTGGATTTACCGCAGTGCTGACCGGGCTGGTGCTCTTCCCGAGCGCCATGGTGACTGGTATCATCTCTTTGCCTCTCGGTATCGCAATGCAAAAAGGTGTCTCACCAAAAAAGCTGATGGCTTTTGGTATGGTGGCATTCATTATCTTCTGCTGGACACTTGGCCAGCAAACCATGCAGTCTGGCGCTTCCGACTTCTTCTGGATACTGCTCCTTCGTGGCCTGGCTCTCGGATTCATCTTTATTCCCGTCACCATGCTCGCCGTAGCAGGATTGCACGGCAAAGACATCGGACAGGCAACAGGGCTCAACAACATGGTGCGCCAGCTTGGCGGCTCATTCGGCATAGCACTCATTAACACCTTTATCGTCAAACGGGTTGGAGAGCATAGAGTGGAACTGCTGAGTCATCTTTCACCTTTCGACACGGAAGCCGTTGCAAGGCTTGCTGCCATAAAACAGGCGGCGACCATGAAGATTGTCATTTCGCCACCAGAAGCTGAAATTGCCGCAATGAATGCTCTTGAAGGCACCGTAACCATCCAAAGCCACCATCTTGCCTATATGGACGCCTTCATGCTTGTGGCGCTGCTGTTTGCCATCGCTCTGCCGCTCTTGTTCTTTATCAAGATCAAAAAAGAGGATAAGGCTGATTTGTCGGGGGCGCATTAACCTTTATCGTATAAGTCGCCAAAAGTGCCCCCGCAAAGGGCGTTTTGGCGCAATAAAGCTTTTATCTGTTAAAAATAGAGGGGTTACCGTTATTCAGAACAGTGCATCCAGAGTAAGAACGTTCGATACCAGCTCTTTTCGATAGGCGTTATCGGTTACGCCATACGTGGTAATCATGGTGAGAAAGATGTTTTTCCGTGTGCCGGTTACCTGGCGGAAAACATTTATTTTTCGACGCAGTTCATTGGCATAAGCCGCATCAAGAGTGAATTCTCCCTGATAAAATTTGATCTCACAGATGTTGATCGTTGCATCACGCCGATCTATCAGCAAATCAATCTGTGCACCCCCGGGAGGTGACTCTTTAACCGGCATATAACGCCATGGAGCATCATTTGTTTGCACTTCGGCAATTCCCAATGCCGCTTTCAATGCTCGCACATGTTTGATGCAAAGGGTTTCAAAAGCAAAACCAGACCAGGCTGTTCTTGCCGGATCACTTTGACGCGACATCCAGTATCCCTGCTCCGTTATTTTTTTACCGAGAGGTTTAAGCCATGCAAAATAAAAAAGTGTAAACTCATCGGTAAGGCGATAGATGATATCATGCTCTTTTTTCCCGAATGGAATGCGTGACTCGATAAATCCTGATGCTTCCAGTTCCTCAAGCATATCAGTAAGACGTCCACCTGTTGTGATGTGTGACACTGCAACAATCTCGTTTCTGTTCATGCCACTATGCTTTTTTGCCAGCAACGAGACGATTTTACTATGATGCTCACTTTCGGCAAAGAGCGATGCAAATAACTGGTCATACTCTGATCGTAACAACCCGGTTGCTGAAAAACAGACCTTGTCAATAATTTGTGCTGCTGAATAACCGGGTTCTGCTTGCATCAGGTAGAATGGAACTCCACCCATAACCATATAAATTTCAGTAATTTGATAACGGGTAAGGTTGATCCCTCGATGCAGAAGAAACTCCTCAGCTTCGGCAAGAGTAAATG
>CAILXE010000390.1 GCA_903838095.1 uncultured Chlorobiaceae bacterium | reverse complement strand
AGTCAAACAAAAAATACTGGACAGGCAAAATTCCAGGAAAACCAAGGCTAACGAGGATTTATTGGCATATTTAATGCCAACTTACCTTAGTGCCATTGGAGTCTGACCCTAATACTGCTACCTTAAAAATATTCACATTAACAATCAATGTGTTGCGATTCAAATAAGCAAAAAAATAAAATTCAAAAAGTATTGAGAAGAACAGATTACGATTCTATTTCTATTTAACTGGTTGATTTTTCGTATATTGGTCGCTTTAAAAAAAAGCGTTTTCGCATACTTTTAATATACAACCTATTGATTATTAAGTTAGTTAAAGTTTAAGATAGCAGTATTAGAGTCTGACCCCATTGATATGTTATTAAAAGCGAATTAGTCTGCTTCGGAATAAGGCGAACAAATAATCTGGAAAGCATGAGATGACGCAATCAGTATCTGCAAAACGTCGGAATCCTCATACTCCACAAAGAGGCGCTGATTGTTATTGACTAGCCGACCTCTACGCTGAGTCAGGCGAACTTGCTCAAAGATATCATTGATTGCGATCAACGAAAAAACCGATGCCGTGTCTGGCATATCGGATCGACATTCGCAAATCAGCAAGCCCCTCTGTTCATTAGGCAAGTAAGTATTGTATGTCACGAAACTCGTGTTCGGCAACAACGGCTCAAGCAAACTCACAACCATCCGGGCAATATCAGTGTCGACATAGCACACAGTGCCCAGTTCAGAATCTTTCAGTATAGTAACAATGCGATCGACCAAAAAGTCGTGGCTAAAGTGATACTCACACTTGAGCAACAATTCTTCTGTCGCCCCCTCGACTGCCATTAGGCGACGTAAAAATAGCCAAAGCAAGTAAGGCGTTTTACTGACGATTGACATGCGTGCTGCTTGCAGATAAAGCAATTGCAAAAGTTGCTGCCGCGTATTATTCATTGATCCTGCCGGTAGCGAGGCCGCATACTGGGATATAATCAATTCGATGTCTGCGTTAGCCAAGTCCAGAAACCAAGCTTCCGCCATGCGACTGGTCAGGCTTTCAGTAGTTGTACGGTGTTGAAAAAAAGGCTTATTGATTGCAATGACGTCACCATACTGCAATAGCCTGAAATACAGAGGAATAAGAGCCCCAGTTCGATCCAGATAGGCACAATGTCTCTCAAAAACATCTCGACGCATAATCGGATGCCCATCGCAAATCAACAAATGGTTAAGCAAAGACCCAAATTCACCTTGCGGCACAGTAGACGCCACAGCATCACTGTAATCAACTTGCACAGTGCTATCCAATGACTGGAAACTTAAGTATTGCCCGACAATAGCGACAATACGCTCATTCGCATCCATCACCGACATGCTCAATCTGAGTGCCTCTTCGTAAACGATGTCGTCATCGCTGAGGATATAGACATATTTTCTGGATGCTCGACGCAGCACCGAATCCATATTGCACGCAAAACCAATATTACACTTATGAAGCAGATTGACAAAATATGGAAAGCGCACGCCCATCGCAGCCATAACTGCTTGTGTAGCATCCTCCGATGCGTTATCCCCAATAATTAGCTCGAAATTGGTATCCGTAAAATTAGCCAAGTGTTCGAGACATTCCTGCAATAGCCGGGATCGATTGTATGTCGGAATGCAAATACTGATGTCGAACATATTTTTTATCTGTAGTCTTATTTTAGGATTTTCTTACGATAAGGCTGATATGGTATTCAGCGATCACATTGTTCAGTTCTCTTGCCTTTTGGCTGATTTCATCCAGCGAGAGTTCTTCGTTCAAGTATTTTTCATGATAGGGAGGATCAAGCACCGTAGTCAATCCGGCAATAAAGAAATCCACGCCTATATAGATGGCTAGCGGTGTCGCAGCAGAAACACCACCTGCAAGCCACTCTTCATTCTTTGCCTTGTCGAAAAGAGTTAAGGATTGGGGGGTGATGGGGCGCACATGAGTAGGGTCGCCTAAATAATTGTCATGCCTCGGATGAGGAACATGGATAACCACCAATGCTCCATTTGCACAGATGCGATATATTTCTTTGATTATATTGAGATAAGTATCCGTATCCTGCCCCATATGCTCTAGGGAATGAATAAGTCTAACCTCTTCAACCGAATCGGAAGCCCAAGGCCAAGGAGTTGTTTCAAGATCGAAGACCACATCGGTGGTCGCAGTAAAAAACTTGTCTACATTAAGAAAGCCTTCGATGGTTTTGCTACCACAGCCAAGATTAAGTTTCATAGTCACCTAAATTGCCAATTGTTTTTAAAGACAGGGGTCGTACGTATATCCGACCGTAAAAATAGATATTTGCGTTCACATAGATTCAATTGCTCTGCCAGATTGGCAAAACAGCTATCCACACAAACAAAAACACTGGCACGGTCGATCACCCCAATCCAGTCAAACGGATTATCTGACAACTCACTGATTCTAACCACCTGGTAATCCAGCAACATATCCTCAGGGAGCCGTATATCCAGCTTGAAGTTAGAGCCTTGCTCATGCATTACCAGATATTCACCACGAATATCCAGTCGGTCAAACAGAGCCTGTTCTCTTTCCAGGTTGCGGTTGACCATCAATTTCCATTTTTGATCAAACGGGACTCCTGTGATTGCATATTTGTACTCGTCGAACTTGAGCGACTTGGCCAGTTTTTGATCAACAATGTCTAGGTCAGATAGGTAAGAATACAGAGAACGTATAGAATCACAGCCAAATGCTATCAACTCAGCCAGCGGTTGGCTGTAAAAATAAGCCAACGTAGCGTCCCCCGTTTCTTCCTTATTGATGAGGATAAATCGAATCTCTGGGAACGCAGCTTGGACAGCCGCATAGAACCGACTATCCACTGGCCAAAACACCTCATGCCCCTGATGAATGAAATAATAAGCGATTGGTGCAGCAATGATAATATCGCCAATGCCTCGTGTTTGAATAAGGCCGATTTTCATGCTGCTCCTCGCTTTATCTATTCGTAAGTTATCGCACGGCGATAATCAGTAGACTATTGTGTGGTTGCGGTTTTAGGATGCCTGGCAATATGATTGTTTCTTGCCAATTCACTGACTCGTTTAGCAACTTCAACCTTGGACTGCCGCAATAATTTGATTTCGGATGCGGTCAACATCCGGGGTGTTAAGCAAATAACGCGCTTCAGACTCTGTAAGGCAGTCAAATCTAAAACCGAATCGTTGATTCCACCAATTTTCAAGTTGTTGTCCATGTTTTAATCTCAATTGTTCAAGTGTAACTACGTTTAATGTCATGTTTGCCGAATGGGGCTTCCCTGTTAATACGGTTGCTCCCAGTACGTTGCCTCCTCCGCGCATAATATGCGACCGTAAGTTGGCCAGCGTCCCACCTTGACCAACAAAATCATCAGTTAACAGATAAACGCTGCCTGCCAATACATCCCCATCAAACTCCGCCTGCCTCGCCAAACGAGAAAAACCATCTGCCCCTGTATGCGCCACAATGTTTATCTGCACTATGCCATTATCCGTAGGCCAATCCAACTGTTGACCAAGTATATCAGCTAATGCTTCAGGTATAGCGTTTACACCAGACCCTTCCACAGCATGAGCTGAAACCAATATCGGTTTTTGCCCATCAAATGTATCGGCCAATTGCTCAACAATTATTGGATTCAGTAGAGTATCTACCAAGAGATACGCAGCGTCGGGATCACCCGACTTGGCAGCATGATATGAGGGATGCTGCTTTACCGATGATTCATTGGCATGAATCCAAACAGGTGGAAACATGCCCCACTGATAGCGGACAGTCATTATAACTTAATTTTATACTAACTCACGCGTTTGAGATAGCCATCCGGTGCTACAGTAATTAGTAGTTTATGCTGAATGCTTTTGTCGATCTCAAATTCTGGGTGAGTCTTGAGATATTCCCATACGGCTGTTTTTGGATTATTACCGGGACTCCAAGGACGGTCAGGGAACATGTCTGCGGGCATATCTTCGATGATAGTATCGAACACTACGCAATAACTGTCTTTGCTGGTGAGCGGTGCGTAGGCTTCAAGTTCCGCCAGTACATGGTCATGCGTGTGGTTACTGTCGAGGCAAACCAACACGCGGGAATAGTTTACGGCGATGGCATGTACTTGCTTGATTATTTCAGGTGCAATACTAGAACCCTGGATCATCTGAATGCGCGAGGCCATGGGGTGGGCTTCGATGGCAGCACGATTATGTGCGCGTATGTCGATGTCAATGCCCAGCACCTTGCGTTGCGAGATTTTTGGATCGAGCATTTTACCTGTTTCAATCGCTTCGCACATATCCAATTGCGCCAGCATGGAAGCGTTGAAGATAAGAGAGCCGCCGTGGGCAATGCCGGTTTCGATAATCAGGTCAGGTTTGATAGACCAAATCAGTTCCTGCATGGCCACTATATCCTGGGGGTATTGAATTATTGGGCGACCCTGCCAAGAAAAATTGTAGGAGTACTTAGGCTTTGTTGATTCAGCCATAAAATTGACACCCGCACGCATCAACTCATCATTCATTGCATATCCTTCAATTCGACTTACAACTTCATTTTCAAATTCGTTCATTATTTATATCCATTTTCTGTTTAAAACTCGTTTCAAAAGCCAATCAACTTATATAGCAATGTCGCTTAAATACCCACTACGCAAAACGGATCAACAAGGTTGTCTGGCCGAACTCCAAATTTGAGAAGATCACGATGCCCATATTCATCCGCAATCTGTTCTGCAAGTTGTCTCACCGTTATAGGAATGCCAGAGCAGATGTTGACAGCACCCTGCTTCTCACTTAGTGCAGTCTCGGCAATCATTCGACCGGCTACGCTGACATCAAGAAAATCGCGAATCTGCTTGCCGCCGGTTAATTCAGCAGGCTCGCCTGCATTAAACTGTGCTCGTAAATAGGGAACAAGTCGCCGCTTATCCTCACCTTCTCCATATAGATAGAATAAACGACACCAAGCAAACTCGATCCCTTGAAGAGGAAGCCATTGCGAGAGCGCCATAAAAGCGCCTGCCTTTGCGCCAGCATAAGGGGTTAATGGTCGCAATGGGGTTTGAACAGATAACATGCCTTGGTTCAGATCGTATTCAAAGCAGGTGCCGATACCGATAAAACGCCTCACTTTACTTTGAGCCGCACCCTTTGCAAGCTGTAAAGTTCCTGTCAAGCAATCGAGATTCTTGGCGGATTGGAGATATTGACCTGGCTCTGCATACCAAGCGGCATGAATGACAGTATCGATACCTTGGCAAGTATTTACCCACCAATCAGAGTTCTCTGCAAAGAGATCCTCCGAGGTAACTATTGATTCGATAGCCTCCAAGTTGGCAAGTCGACTTGGGGTTCCTTCCCGTATTACCACGCGAACTTTTATGTCGCATTCACTCAATGCTTTAAGAATTTGACGACCGACAAAACCTGTGGCTCCCGTCAGCAAAACCAACCCCGTCATGCAGCTTCCACTTTTAGTATGACGGTAGCAAATTTCGAACCCAATGCCGCCATGCCCATGTGAAGTGCGCCAGTACAACTTGATGTGGCAATGGCAAACTTTACGACCAGATGGGTTTTAAAAGCCTCTTCAAAGCGGTTGATGTAGTCGTAACAGTGTTCGCCCCAGCCATTAGCTGTAGCATCGGTGGCGTAGCGAACTTCCAGCTCTGTTATGGACGGCTTGGTGTAATGGATTCGGGGTTTCATTCAGTATGATTTCGAGATGCGCATTTTCAGTGGAAAGGGCAGTATTATAGCAATTTTAGTTAAAAACACGGTTACCATTAATCACAATGGGGCGTCCAGAGGCGAAGGAATACAAAACGTCCGGACACACATCAGCACCATTCGACCAGTAAATCGTCCCCATGTCAGAACTGACACGAACCAGCCGAAAATAGGCATCCTCTTGCAATTGTGTAAAAATGCCAGTGTAGCTTTTAATAATATCATCCATGTTGATGACTGCTTGCAGCCCATCAGCGAAGGTTAGTTGCAGCTTTCTATTTTCCATCGGACTAACATCAGTGACATCAATTAAGAACATAACTTACTCCAGTGGCGCATTTTCAGCGTATTCCGGCAAATAGGCCGCGCTCATAGCAGGACGCCTGTGCGACGTGCAATTTCAAAAATGGGCGCATCGACAGTACGTGCATCTTTAAGTACGATGTCCAGCTTGCGATCACCGAGCGCCATGATCAGTGCGCCATACAGTCGACAAATGGCATCAGCACGATTAGGAAAAGTCACCTCGGCTTCAACCATTAGGTCAATATCACCACCGCGAGCATCATCGTCAACCCGTGAGCCAAAAAGCCATACTCTGCACGGTGTGCCCAATACGCGGTCTACCGTGCTTTTAGTGACTTGTGCTTGTAAAGGCTTTAATCGCATAGCTTCCAGCAATTCTCATTATGGGAAAATATAATAAATCAAAGGGTTATAACAATAACAAGCCTCTAACGTTGATGCGATTGGCTTGTGATCAAGATTTTATATTTTATGAAAGCTAAAATCCGGTCATAAACCTGCTCTAAATTTGCTT
>CAILXE010000389.1 GCA_903838095.1 uncultured Chlorobiaceae bacterium | reverse complement strand
TTTAAGCCTCATAACTGGTCTTTATATGTTTACCATCACTGCACTGAGTAGAGCAGACTGTTTGCTTGCAGTTGCATCAATCTGCTGTTCCAGTTGATCACACAGAGCCATGAGTTTATCGATTTTGGTGACGATGCGATGCTGCTCAGCAAGAGGAGGGAGAGCAATAACTATGCTCCGAAGAAAGCCTAATGAAACAAATGGCTGAGCACCACCGGCAGCCTTTTTCTGGAGTCCATCAGCCAAGTACTCCATCAACCTTTTAATAAAAAATGGAAAGGTTAATTGATGACTGTAATATTTAAATAAAGCAACATTTTTAATACTGAACTCGGTTTCGTCTTCTACGATAACTTGGTTTCCAATATTCCCACCGATCATCGAAAATAAAATATCCAATTTATCAACACGTGACCGCTTTACTATCTCCATATGATCCTCAGCGGATATGCGTCTTGCATCAGAAAAATCGATTTTCCCATTTATAAAATTTTTACTCGTGATTAATGGGTAAGTATTTTTCCCAATGGCATCCCGTGGCGAATCGTGAGTTCCATCTCTTACATCCAGTACATTCTGTAAACGAGACCACTCCCATCCCTTTGGCAACGCATAAGGCACATCCTCAGATTTGATCTCAGGTAGTGCCTTTTGCGGCTTTATCTTCCCTTCCTTCACCAATCTCCGTTTCTCTGCTTCGATCTCCTTCAGCAAGTCACTGGCTGGTTGATCGTTCGGGTCTTGGGAAACCAGCTTGCCCATGACGCCAAGCTGAAGGATGGCTTTACGCAGTTCGGTCACGTTGGCTTTGACGGAGTAGAGTTCACCAAAGTGACGGTTGATGAAGTGCCATGCCTCGGTAAAACTGTCGCTCCTCACCGCTTCGAACAGACGGTTCAGAGCAGAAATATGAACGGTCAGGCGTTTCGCTTCACTCTCGGCTCGCAGCTTTTCCAGTTCATCACAACGCGCCATGAGCTGGTCGATTCTGGCGACTATGCGATGCTGCTCGGCGAGAGGTGGAAGTGGAAATGGCGCACGAAAAAAATCACCGTCATTAATCGCTGGATAGGCAACGCCTTTCATAGCCAATTCAACATAGGAAATGAAAAAAGGTGATCTCAAATAGTGATAAATAAAACTATTGGAAATAACATCATAAGGGTGAATGATAGCAAAAGCGGTGCTTGCTATCGGTTCAGGATCATATTCCTTTCCAATAATTGCAATATTCAGCAAGTAAGGCCGAACTGTAGCGTAAATTACAGTATTCTGCCGAACAATTTTTCGAGCACGTGAAGGGGCTTCATCTTCACCGAGAAGCTGCACATCCTCAGAAATAATGCCTTTTGAATTATTGATTGAACCAACATCAATGTATGTGAAAGGTCTATCTGGAATTTTTTGCCCCCAATCGTGACCAATATTTCTGATCCGAGTCCACTCCCATCCCATCGGTAATCCATAGGGAACTTCTTCTGGCTTTATATCAGGCAGCGGTTTTGGCTCCCTGATCTTTTCCGCTTTCACCATCCTCCGCTTCTCCACCTCAATCTCCTTCAGCAGTTCACTTGCAGGTTGATCATTCGGATCTTGCGGAACCAGTTTACCCTGCATGGCAAGGGTTAAAATCAGCTCACGCAGTTTTTTGATGCCATCTGGTGCGGCAAAGGCAATATCGAAATGCTGTTCGAGCAGAGCCCTGCTCCTGACGTTTTCATTCATGGCTCTCCTCCACCACTTCCCAGTAACCAAATTTGTCTGAACCTTTCCTCCTAAGCTTTCCTTCGGATTTCAGCTTTGAAAGGTTCCATTCAACCCCTCTGACTGACAATCCGGTTATTTCACTAAGGGCTTGCCGAGTAATTTCCGGGTTACCTCTGATTGCTCCAAGAATTTCACGCTCCGTTTTCCCCACAGTCTTCACCACAGTCTTCACCACAGTTCCATCATTCTGTTTCGCTGGTAAAGAGTCAGTTTGTGCCATGACCTCTTGTTCAAGAGCTAGCGCCTCTTCTGAAACCTTAAAAACCGTTCTGATAAAGTGGGATGAAAAAATGTAGCTCTCCCGGGGATAAGCTTTGAGAATGCGCGGCATACCGGAACCAAGGTACTCAACCATGCCCAGATCCTTGAATACTCGCATCAGGATTTTGTTACGAGGAATTGAATAGCCCGCAAAGAAGTCTTCCCGCTCTTCACCTGGATGGATATAACCGGCAGCCGTTATTTCAAGTCGATCATCAAAAATCTCGAATTTCGGAACCAGCTCGGTTGAGTAATCATTATGGATAATTGCATTGATCACCGCTTCACGCAGGGCGACCTTGTTCCAAAGGCTGAGGTTGATACGCTCTCGTGATGTGATTTTATTGATAACACGATTCTCAACGCCCTCCAGACGATCGAGGACAAGCTTGCAGGTTTTTATGAGGCAACAAAATCCGTAGTCCTTGCTCTGAAGCAGATTTACCCTGTCGACACCTGCATATTTTGCGACCTGCACCGAATTGCCGTTCTGATCAGCCAGCAGGTACCCCGCATAGTTGTAGAGGCCCTCATCGGTGAGAAGTTCAAGATTATCCGCAAATTTATCGCCCAGTTCAAAGCCCGACTCTTCATAATATATTCTGAGTTGTTCGAAGCTGAGATCTTGCCTTGGTGAACGAATACGCCCCAAAGAGTTGCGGGTACGTCTGGAAAAGAGTTCCTCAATCATCCTTGATGGCATAGGCTCCGATGCACTGCCCACCCGGATGTAGCAACCCTTTTCGGTCATGCCAAATTTTTTCAGGTGGTATGGCTTTTCCGATCCGCCTGCGAGAGTGATACGAATAACATCCTTTCCGTTGCGCTCTTCATGAATAACATCAAAGAGGCCCATTACCGAGGGCTGGATGTTATTTTTAAGCCGATCCTTGACCGCAAGCTGCACCGCATCACCGTTTGGCACACCATAAACCGAACCATCCTTGTTGATACCGAGGTAGATCACGCCTCCATCATGGTAGTTCAGAAATGCTACCGCCTCTTTTTCGAGACCGTCAGTCAGTTCACGTTTGTATTCTATACGATTGGATTCCATGTGCTTCAGTTCCCTCCCAATGCCTGCATGAGTTCCTGCTTCAGCGCAGCTTGAGCGGCTTCAAGCTTACGAGTAATGTCAAGGTACTCCTGCATCAGCTCTTCAGGGTCACGATGGTTCACCGCCACTTCGTGAGGGTTTTTGCAATCGAGGTTGTAGTTGCGTGCGGCAATATCCTCAACCGTAACCCTCCAGGCATATTGGTCAGCTTTGCGCCCCTCGCGCTCCGCACTTCCCCACCACGCTTTTTCGCGGTCAAACTCCTGAATGGTCAGCGGTCTGGTGCGGGAGTAAGCCTTGTAGCCTTCTGGATAGGGGTGTTCAAAGAACCAGACCTCTTTTGTCGGGCCGCCCTTTTCGAAAAAGAGGATGTTGGTTGAGATGCTGGTGTAGGGGCTGAAAACACCTTTCGGCAATCGGACGATGGTGTGCAGGTTGAACTCTTCAAGCAGCTCCCGCTTCAGGTTGGTTTTGACTCCCTCGCCAAAGAGAAAACCGTCGGGCAGAACCACGGCAGCCCGGCCACTGCCTGGCTTGAGTCGGTGCATGATCATTGCCATGAAGAGGTCGGCAGTTTCGCGGGTCTGGTACTTTTTGGGGAAGTTGTTTTCAATGCCGTCCTCTTCCATACCCCCGAATGGCGGATTGGTGACGATAATATCGACACGCTCTTTCGGGCCGTAGTCTTTGAGCGGACGACTGAGGGTGTTGTCGTGACGGATGTTGGTGGGTACGTCGATACCGTGCAGCATCATATTGGTCAGGGCGAGCATGTGCGGCAGGGGCTTCTTTTCCACTCCGTGAATGCTCTCCTGCAAAGTCTTCAGATCGTCGGCGTTGTTTACCTGCTCTTTGAGGTGTTCGATGGTGTTGGTGAGGAAGCCACCAGTGCCGCAAGCGGGATCGAGCACCGATTCGCCGAGTTGCGGGTTAAGCGTCTCCACCATAAACCGGGTGACAGCGCGAGGAGTGTAGTATTCGCCGGCATTTCCGGCAGACTGCAAGTCCGCAAGAATCTTTTCGTAGATGTCGTTGAAGAGGTGCCGGTCGCTGGAGGAGTTGAAATCGACCTCCTCTTCAATGGTGTTGATCACCTGCCGGAGCAGGGTGCCGGACTTCATGTAGTTGTAGGCATCCTCAAAGACCGAACCTATCACCCTGCCATGTGGCGACACCCCTGCAACGTAAGCCAGACGCTTGAGTGAGGGGAAAAGCTCATTATTGACAAAGTCGATCAGCTCCTCTCCGGTTACTCCTTCGGGATCTTTTGCCCAACTCTGCCAGCGATACCGGCTCTGAAGCGGAGTTTTATAATCGGGAATGGTAAGCTGCCACTCCTCCTCACGATCGTTGAATATTTTCAGAAAAAGCAGCCAGACGATCTGGCTGATGCGCTGGGCATCGCCATCGACGCCGACGTCCTTGCGCATGATGTCCTGTATGGTTTTGATCAGGGTTCCGATCGGCATGGTATCTTGTTGTTATGCGCTGTAGAGCGCTTGTTCGAGTTCGTGCATGGCTTGCTGGTAGCTCTCAAAACCATTGAAAAGACGAAAGATCTCGACCGGTGTTCCAAAGCCGGTAAAAGGAGCAATAGAGAGTATCTGCGGAGCTTCAATATGCACAATGCCTTCGTCGGCATACTTGTCGAGAAGAGCTTCCAGCACCCGCCGCGCCTGTGCGCCGTATTTGGTAAAGTAGTTGCGCTTTTTGACCTGCTCCGCCCTCTCCCTGCGGGTCAGCGGAGGCTGGTCCCAGGCGATATGACAGATGAGGTCAAACGGATCGTACTCACGGCTGATCTCTTCCGACAAGGCATCAAAAAACACCCCCTCCAGCGACAGCTCTTCAAGAATCACCTGTTTTTTCTCTGCGCTGTTCCATCGACCGAGAAACTCTTGCAGCGAGGCGAACTCCTTCGACAATGTTTTTCGGGTATAGTCTTTGAGCGATTCAGTAATCAGTTTGCCCTCGGCATCGAAATACTGTACCCGTTCGGCAACAACCTTCACCTCAACACTATCAACCACATAGCGGCGGATTCGCGGGCCTTCATTATCGTCATTATTGGCAACATACTGCCAGTCACCGCCTTCGTCGCCAGTCTCTGGATAGAGAATATCCTCGCCGGAATGTTCATCCTCAGTGATATCCGGCGGAACCGGAGAGTCATCAGGGTTCTGAGGAGTGGAGATCTGCACAGGATCACCATCGAAATCCGGATCGGCAAAAAGCTCGGTGGCTTTTTTGAAGTCCATGATGGTGAAATAGTATTTGCCATACTCTTCGTTGATGCGGGTGCCGCGACCGATGCGCTGCTTGAACTCCGTCATCGACAGAATGGTCTGATCGAGCACAATAAGCTTGCAGGTCTGGGCATCAACACCGGTTGACATCAATTTGGAGGTTACGGCAATCACCGGATACGGGGAGTCTGGAAAAATGAAGTTATCAAGCTCAGCCTTGCCCTCTTCGCTGTCGCCGGTAATGCGGACGACATAACGGGCATTTTTGGCAACCAGATCGCTGTTTTCGTTGACCAGCGCCTGTCGCATCCGTTCGGCATGATCTATGTTTTCACAGAAGACGATGGTTTTATCGAAGCGGTTGGTCTGGCGGAGAAAGTCGCTGATCTTTTTGGCAACAAGGAGGGTGCGCTGTTCCAGCACCATACTCTTGTCGAAATCTTTCTGGTTGTAGATGCGGTCTTCTATTTCGTTACCAAGTTTATCGAGCATCCCTTTGTCAGGCCGCCACCCCTGCATATCCTTGTCAAGATCAATCCGCACCACCTTGTACGGAGCCAGAAATCCATCGTCAATACCTTTTCGGAGTGAGTAGGTGTAGATCGGCTGGCCAAAGTAATCGCTGTTGGAAATCTCTCTGGTCTCTCTGGGTGTGGCGGTGAGCCCTATCTGTGTTGCGGAGGAAAAATATTCGAGAATCTGCCGCCAGGCTGAATCCTCGGCGGCACTGCCCCGGTGGCACTCATCCACCACAATCAAATCAAAAAAATCAGGGGTGAACTGCCGGTAGATGTTCTGCTCCGCTTCCGTACCGGTAACAGCCTGATAGAGTGAGAGGTAGATCTCGAACGACTTGTTAATCTGCCGCTTTTTGATCTTGGTCATGGCAGAACCAAAGGGCTTGAAATCGTTGGTTATAGTCTGGTCAACCAGAATGTTGCGATCGGCAAGAAAGAGGATTCGCTTTTTTGCCTTTGACTTCCAGAGGCGCCAGATAATCTGAAAAGCCGTAAAGGTTTTGCCGGTTCCGGTGGCCATGACCAGCAAAATGCGCTTCTGACCCTGCGCAATGGCCTCAACAGTTTTATTGATGGCCAGAAACTGATAGTAACGCGGACTCTTGTTGCTCCCGTCGCTGTAGTAGTCTTGCGTGATCAGCCTCTCCTGCTGTCCGGTTATTCCCCGATGCGTTGACCAGCTTTGCCAGAGCTCCTCGGCAGTGGGAAACTCTTCCAGTGAGAGTTCGCGCTCCATAATGCCGTCAGTGGCGATCTTGTTGTGAAAAAGGAATCCATCACCGTTGGAGCTGAAGACAAAGGGCACCTGAAGCATTTCGGCATAACCAAGCGCCTGCTGCATGCCATCGCCAGGAGAGTGGTTGTTGTCTTTGGCCTCAATGAGCGCAAGGGGAATATTTGGCTTGTAAAACAGAACATAATCCACCCGCTTGTGCTGAGCGCGGGTGTACAGCTTGCCGCGAACAATAATGCGCCCCTTTGTCAGCGGAAACTCTTCACGCACCTGGGTCGCACTATCCCATCCAGCCCGCTCAAGCGCTGGGGTGATGTATTTGGTACAGATGTCGCGTTCGGTGAGCTGCTTTTTGTTCATGCATCAGTTGCGTTACTTTAAAGTATTCAAATAAAATACAACATAGCTGATGCTCAGGGAAAAAGAAAATGACCTTGTTACCCCGCTTTATGTCTTTGGAGAGGCAGTGAAGCTGCTGTTCCAGGATTGCGTGGTCAATGCTCTCGAAGCATCACATCATGCAGGCACCAGGATTTCCGAATTGTTCAATGGAATAATCAATTGAGCTAACTCACTATGAGAGTCGACAATAACATATCCCTGCCCTAAATCACTGTATTTTCCGATGCGATTATTTTCCTGAACCATCCGCAACATCTCAAGAAGAGGATGTGACGATTTGACAGTATAGGTGATGATGCCTGAAAAGTGAAGCATGCAATCAATATCAAAATCCCCTAAAATTCTTTCCGACAAGTAGTCTAACCGCTTCATGAGATCATCCTCAAACCACTCTGCTGACAAAATTAAATCCCAGAGCATATTCGAGGGATCTTTTGCAACAAGACACTTGATCCTAAACTCTCCTTTTTCCTCTTCAATTGACTGAAGTGCCTTTTTTATCTTTACAACGAGATCTCGCATAGTTCCTCCACCAATTTATTGACAGCCAAAAGCATTGATTCAGCATCACTGAGCATTGAGCCGTCAGGGTCATCATATCGCTTTAATTCACTCCATTTATTGACCTCTTGCCATGCCGACATTTTTTTTATATGAACTTCGCGACCAGTCAAGGATACAAGCAACTCTAAATCATGAACCTTCAAAAACTTCAATTTACCTTCAGTTTTATACCTGCTCCAATTCATGTGATTTGTAATCGCATATTTGAGTGATAGTTCTACACAATATCCACTCAGGTATATTGAGTTGGCATACCTTCCATGCTGTTTCAGCAATACTGCATCAGAATATTTCTGGCGAATATTGCCCAGAATTTCTTCGGGCTTCATTTCAACCTCACCACATTAATCTCAACGTAGATCCCAAACAATTACCATAAAAATACAAAATTAAATTGATTTCCAGCAAATCATTTCGGACTAAGGGAGATCGATGAAAAGCTGATAATACGCCACTATGCCGTCACCAACGTTTTTCAAAAATTCGGCCGCCACCAGGCGGCCTTTTCTGTGGTTCCTGCCCAACCTGCTCGGTTGAGGTGTGCGGCAGTTCGTCCCTCACAGCCGCTCTCCTCAACCTTGTTTTTGCTCCGCTTTAGCTCAAAAGCAAAGCCGGAAAACTGCCCCCGAACTACGGGACGAACACCAGGCGGAAGCCAACATTGAGGTCCCGGTTGACGGGCGCGTCCCAGTTGCGATCCGCCGACCGACAGTCCTCGGCATTGCCGAGCCAGCTCCCGCCGCGAAGCACGCGGCCCGAACCGGGCTCCTGATTATCAGGATTACTCACGGCACCTCTCGCTTTGCATTCAGCATAATAGGTCCCTTTGTACCAGTCGCTGCACCACTCCCAAACATTCCCGTGCATATTGTACAATCCCAACGCATTTGCAGCAAAACTGTCAACCGGTACCGTCGTCTGACGAAACACGCCCTTTGCGTTACCTCCATACGGATAGTTTCCGTCATAGTTCGCCTGATCCGTCGTCAGGTTACTCCCCGTATTGAACGGTGTCGTTGTCTCTGCGCGGCACGCATATTCCCACTCCGCCTCCGTAGGCAATCGGTACTTTTTTCCGCTGTTCGACGACAGCCACTCGCAATACGCTACCGCATCATTCCAGCTCACATACGCCACCGGATGATTCTCAGCTCCACTCAATGATCGTAAATCAGCGCTATATCGCTTCGCTTCCACAAACTTCCGGAACTCGCCCACCGTCAATTCATACTTGCTCATGTAAAAATCACTCACCTTCACCTGATGCTGGGTCTCATCGTTACTCCGTTCAACTTCACCTGCCGGGCTGCCCATCGTAACCTGAAAGTAGGATAAAGCGAACACATTAACGAAAAACATCACCGAGCAGGCACGATTTTCAAGCAAAATCGTGCTTTTTTCTTGCTTTTTAACGTGTACGTATGTATATTAAAGG